>VBGO01000143.1 GCA_005882525.1 Chloroflexota bacterium | reverse complement strand
CCTTCGCCCGAACGATATTAGTATGTAAACATTATAGTGGGTCTGTCGGCTAAACTGTTAGCCATGCAAAACAATCCCGAAGAAGCCCCCAGCCTGCCCGACCCCGTGATCCCCAACCCGGGTGACCCGCAGGTCGGCGATCCGCCGGGTCCCCAGCTCGCCCCGCAGCCGACCCAGCCGGAGATCAGCGAGCCGCCGCCGGCTCCAGTCGAGGTTCCCCAACCCGGGCTGAACCGACCCGAAGCCCCGCGGCGCTGACGCCGTCGCCATAGCCAATAATGCGCATATGATCCGGCGGATCCCTGGCGTCCGCGGCGCCCAGGCCTACCTCTATGACAGTGGTGAAGGGCTGGCCGTCATCGACCCCGGGTACACGGGCAGCTCCAGGGCGGTGCTCCGGTTCATCACGGCTCAGGGCCTGCGCACGGTCGACTGGGTCATTCTCACCCATCACCACATCGACCACGCCGGCACCGCCTTCGCCCTCTGCCAGGCGACGGGCGCACGGCTCGCGGTGCACCGAGCCGATGCCCCGTACCTGCAGGCTGGCCGGCCACGGGAGCGGATGACCGTCTGGGGTCTGGCCGATCGATTGCCGCCGCGCCTCGCGAGCTTTGTCGTGAGTTGTGCCGGGGGCGACCGGCGGATCCTCGAGGATGGCGAAACCGTCGCCGGCCTTACCGTGGTCCACGGTCCCGGGCATACACCCGGCAGCATCTGCCTCTACTCGGATTCGCAGTCGGCGCTTTTCCTGGGTGACGTGCTCAACAACGAGCGCGGACTGCGGACGCCGCCCTGGACGGTCAACCATTCGCATCGCGACGCCATGCGGGCGCCGCATCGCCTGGGCACGCTGCGCTTCGACCACGCCTACTTCGGCCACGGACCGGCGATCCTGGAGTCCGCCGACCAGCGGGTCCGGGCCTTCCTGACACGCCGCCGGCCGGTGCCGGTGCCGGTGGGCTAACTCGCCAGGTTCAGACCGTCGACGCGGCCGAGGTCGATGCCGAGAAGGGGTGCCAGGGTGGGCGCCCAATCGGCGAGATGGGGTCGCGTTCGCTGAATCGCATCCGCGATCGGCTTGACGGCCGGGTGGCCGCCGCCGACGAGGGCGACGGTGCGGGCGGTGACCGGGGCGCCGTGGAAGCCCCCGGCCGAGTATCTCGGAGCCGCGAAGATGCGCCCCGGCTTGGCGCCCACGATCGCGAGCGAATCATTTGCGATCTCACAGGTTTCGACGCCGTCGATGCGCAAGAGCGCGTCGGCGGCTCGTTGGGGATCGACGCCGGGCAGCAGGTGCACCAGCGCGGCGCCGCCATCCGGGACGTATGCATCCCACCGGCCGTCGGCCTCGCTGGTCATGGGGTCGATCGGCGCCAGCGCCGTCCGCGACTGCATGTCATGGTCGGAGACGATCACGACGATGGTGTCCGCCCACCGGCCGACCAGCGCGTCGAGCAGCTCCCCGACCAGCCGGTCCGTCTCCCGGTAGCAAGCCTGGGCCGCCTCACTCTCGGGGCCCTGGTCGTGTCCGATGGTGTCGGCTTCGTTGAGGTGGCCGAAAACCAGGCCCAGGCTGTCATCGGTGATGGCATTCATCATGTGGGGATGAACCGCGGCGTTCATCGGATAGCCGTGCGCATCCAGCGGGATCCCGTGCGGGATGACCCCGCCCGGGGGCCATCGCCGATCGGCGGACCCGGTGCAGAGTAGCGCACGGTCGTCGGCAACCATCGCCGCCGTTCGAACGGCGGCCGCCCGACAGGCATCGAAGATCGCCGGCACCCGCGGGGTCTCGACGCCGACCCAGCCGGGCAGCCTCGCATAGCGCCACGACGTCGTGCGAACGCCGTGCGTGGCCGGCTTGCAGCCGGTGAGCAATGAGCAGAATCCGGGATCGGTCGAGGAGGGGAGGTCGGTGGTGCCCCCGGCCGGGGCACGACCGCCTCGCTGCGCCAAGTCCCACATGCGGGGGGTCAGGTCGGCGCGAATGGCGCGATGGGGGAAGCCGTCCAGTCCGAGCAGGACCACCCTGGTCATCGGCCTATTCTGACGTGCGTGCTTCCGGCGGAGTTCCGCAAAGCTCTCGAAGGCACCGATGAGTTGCTCGTCACCTCGCGCGAGGACGGACGCGAGGGGACAGTGCACGTCTGGTTCGTCGTGACGGTCGCCGGCGACGTCTACCTTTTCAATTACGCCTTCGCGCGTCGTGTCGGCCGCTGGCGCAAAGATCCGTGGGTGCGCCTGACGATCCCGCGGAGCCATGAGTCGGTCGAGGGGCGGATCCGTTTCATCGACGTCAGTGCCCTCGACCCTACGATCACCGACCAGATTGTCGAGCGCTGGGGGATGTGGGGCGCGACCACCCCGGAGGGCCTCCGGCGGATGGTTCGCGATGGCTCGCACACCCTGGTTCGGGTCGAGGTAGCGTAGAGCGATGCCGCTTCGGATCGGTTTGATCGGGGTTCCGTCGAGCGCGGGCGCCCACGGTCCCGGCCAGGAAAAGGCGCCGTCCGCACTGCGCAAGGCGGGCTTGATCGGCGCGCTCCGAACGGCCGGCCTCGAGCTGGAAGACCTGGGCGATCTCCCGGTTGCTCGCTTTCAGCCCGACCGCGCCAATCGCAAACGACAGAGCGCCTCTCGCGTGACCAAGGTTGCCGGCCAGGTTGCCGATGCCGTCGGAAGAGCGGTCGAGCGTGACGTCGTGCCGCTCGTCATCGGGGGCGACTGCACGATCACACTGGGCGTGGTCGCCGGCCTGCTCCGCCGGCAGTCCGACCTCGGGCTGATGTACTTCGACGGCGATGCCGACCTGACCACGCCGGAGACGACGCACTCGGGCATCTTCGATTCGATGGGCGTCGCCCACCTGATCGGCGAAGGGGCGCCCGAGCTGGCCCACATCGGTCCGCGATATCCGCTTCTCCCGCAAGACCGGATCGCGCTGTTCGGCTTTCATCCCTACGAGATCGAACCGGCCGAAGCCGGCTTGCTCGAGAGGTCCGCGATGCTGCGCTATCCGGTCACCTCATTGGATGACCGGCCGGTGGACTTTGCGCGCGAGGCCCTCGCGCGTCTCGAGGAGCGCTCGGGCGCCGTCGCCGTGCATTTCGACGTTGACGTGATGGATTCCGCCGAGATCCCCCTTGCGGATTGGCCGCACTACGATGCCCTGTCGTTCGGCGACGCGATGCGCTGCCTCAGTGTCTTTGTCGGCTCATCCAGGCTCGCGGCACTCGTCGTGACGGAGATCAATCCGGATCACGATCCGGAGGGTCTACTGGTGCGGCAGTTTATCGATGCGTTCGCCGACGCGTTGCGTCCGGTGGCGGCGAACGCCGCGCGCCGCTAATAGGCCGACGCCGAGCAGCACCAGCACGGCCCCTATTGGGAATTGAGGGCCGCCGCCGCCCCTGGCGAGCTGGACCGGTGGGCTGGTTGCCGCAGGCGCCGCGGCGGACACGACCACCGAGCCGACCATGCTCGGATGGATGGCGCAGTGATAGGGGAAGGTCCCGGACGTCGGGAAGGCCACCGGGCTGCTGGTCGCGCCGGTCGCCAGGATGCCGGTGTCCCAGGCGCCGGTGTCAGAGGTCGCCGTGTGGCTCAGTCCGGCATTGTTCGTCCATGTCACCGAATCGCCGGCCTTGATCTGAATCGGATTCGGGCGGAAGCAGCCAAACGCCGGCGGACAGTTGACGATCTGGGCCGACGACGTCGCCGCGGCAGCCGCCAGCGGCGTCAGCAGCGCTCCACCGGCGAAAACCACGATGGCCAGGACCAGTCGTCGCACTGGCATCACCTACGTGTCGGGGTTACGCCCCATTCAGCTTTTCGAGGATCGCGTCGTGGAGCAGGCCGTTGCTGGCGAGCGCGTTACCGCCGGCGTACGTGCGCTCTCCTTTGAAGTCGGTCAGGCGACCGCCGGCCTCTTCGACGAGAATCAGCGGCGCGGCGAGGTCCCAGGAGTAGAGCTCCGGTTCGAACATCGCTTCGCCGGCGCCCTCGGTGACCAGCGCGTATCCCCAGAAGTCGCCGAATCCGCGGTCGCGCCAGGTGGCGCGGATCACGGCGTCGAAGCCACGCTCCTTGCCCGCCGCGGTGAAGGCCGAGCGCGAGGCGTAGAAGACCTGGGCGTCCTTGAGTTGCTCGATCTTCGACACGTGCAGGCGTCGCTTGCCCGACCAGGCGCCGCCGCCACGGATGGCATGCCAGCGCTCGTGCATCGCCGGCGCCGACATCACCCCCACCTCCAATACCCCGGCGCGCTCGAGCGCGATCAGCGTCGCGAAGGCCGGCACGCCACGCATGTAGCTGTGGGTGGCATCGATCGGGTCGATGATCCAGCGGGCCTCCTGGTTGGAGGCGCGGTCGCCGAATTCCTCCGCCAGCACGCCGTGCGCCGGATACTTCGTGGTAATCCGCTCGCGGAGCTCGAGCTCGATCGCCGTGTCTGCCTGGGTGACGAAGCTGCGGTCAGGCTTTCGGTCGACGCGGGGCTGGCGGCGAAAATAGCGCATCGAAATTCGATCGGCCGCGTCGGCCAATTCCAGGGCGAACGCTGCGAGCTCGTCTCGTTCGCTCAGGAGCGGATCCTCTCGCCGGTCGGATCGTAAAGCGGCTCACGCGCCACCATCGCCGGCACCCAGCGACCGAACACCTGGACCTCCGCAGCAGTGTCCGGCGCGGCCCGGTCCGATGGCAGGTAGGCGTAGGCGATGCTGCGCCCAATCGTGTATCCGTAGCCGCCGCTGGTGACGCGGCCGGCGATGCGGCCATCGATCCGGACGGGTTCGCCGCCGAGGGCGATCGCGCTGCCGTCCTCCAGGAGGAGCGGCCGAAGGCGCCGGGTGATCCCCTGGGCTTTCGCCGCACTGAGGGCGTCCTTTCCGATGAAGTCAACGGTCTTGCCCAGGCGCACCGCGAATCCGAGGCCGGCCTCGTAGGGGTTGTCCTCGGGCGTGATGTCGCTGCTCCAGACCCGATAGCCCTTCTCCAGGCGCATCGAATCGATGGCGCGGTAGCCGCCTGCCAAGCCCGAACGGCGTGCCGGCGTGCCAGAGCGTGTCCCAGAGCTCCAGGCCTTGTTCGGTCGCGCAGTAGAGCTCCCAGCCAAGCTCGCCGACGTAGGTGACACGCAGGCCCAGGCAGGGGACCGCGCCGATCGTGATCCGCTGCGACGTCAGGTAGGGGAAAGCGTCATTCGAAAGATCGGCGTGGGTGAGCGGCTGCATGATGTCTCGCGCCCGCGGGCCCCACAGCCCCAGGCAGGCGCGGGCGCCGCCCACGTCATCCAGCGTGACCGAACCGTCCATCGGGTCGTGCTTGCGCATCCAGGCCAGGTCATGGTTGCCGAAGGCGGTCCCGGTGACGATGAAGAATCGATCCTCCTCGAGCCGGGTCACCGTGAAGTCGCACTCGATCCCGCCACGACGGTTGAGCATCTGCGTGTAGGTGATGCTGCCGGCGGGACGGTCCATCTCGTTGTCGCAGAGGCGCTGCAAGAAGCTGAGCGCCCCGGGTCCGCTGATCTCGATCTTGGCAAACGACGTCTCGTCGAAGAGGCCGGCGCGCTCCCGCGTGGCGTGATGCTCGGCGGCGATGGCCGCTGACCAGTGATGCCCCGCCCACCCCGCCGGCCGTTGGAGCCCATCCATCGATGCGGCGGCGCCGAGCTCGGTCAAGCGCCGATAGGTGGGGGAGACCCGGAGCGGCCGTCCGGCCTGGCGCTCCTCGTTCGGAGAGTGGATGTCGTAGTAGGTCGAGTAAACCTCAACGGTCCGGACCAGCGTATAGTCCCGATTGCGATAGGCGTCGCCGAACCGCCGCAGGTCCATCTTCCAGAGGTCGAGACTGGGCTCACCCTCGACGATCCATTCCGCCATTGCCCGGCCCATGCCGCCCGCCCCCGCGATCCCGTGGGCGCAGAAGCCGGCGGCGACGTAGAACCCGCGAACGCTCGATTCACCCAGCACGAACTCGTTGTCCGGTGTGAAGGCTTCCGGGCCGTTGATCAGTTTGAGGACGTCGCCGTGCTCCAGCGACGGGACCCGCTTGATGGCATTCTGCGAAAGGGGCTCGAAGCGTGACCAGTCTTCCGGCAGGAGCCGGTTGTTGAAGTCGGGGGCGATGCCGTTAAGCCCCCAGGGTGCGGGATCCCGTTCGTAGCCGCCCATCACGAGCCCGCCCGCGTCCCGGCGGAAGTAGACGAGGAGATCGGGATCACGCATCGTGGGCAGGTCCTCGGGAATCGGCTGCTTGATGCGCGCCAGCAGGTACTGGTGCGCCATCGGGACGATCGGCAGCGTCAGCCCGACCATGGCACCGATCTCGGGCGCGTAGATCCCGCCGGCGTTGACGACCACCTCGGCCTCGATGGGGCCCTGGTCGGTTGCGACACCGCGCACCGCGCCGCGCTCGACCCTGATTCCGGTCACCCGAACGCCCTCGAAGATCCTGGCGCCGCCGCGCCGCGCCCCTTCCGCCAGCGCCAGCGCCAGGCCGCTGGGATCCAGGTAGCCGTCGGTCGGCAGGAACGCCGCGCCGACGACGCCATCCTCCAGCATCAGCGGAAACCGCCGCCGCGCTTCGGCGGCGCTGACCAGTTCCAGCGGCAAGCCGAAGCTCGTTCCCCAACCGGCCTGGCGCTCGAGCTCCTCCATCCGCTCGCGCGAGGACGCCAACCGGAGACTTCCAACCGGACGCCAGCCGACGTCGACACCGGTCTCATCCTTGAGCCGTTCGTACAGCGCGACACTGTCCATCATCAGTCGGGTCAGCGGCATCGTCGAGCGAAGTTGCCCCACCAGGCCGGCCGAATGGAAGGTCGACCCGCTGGTCAGCTGGGCGCGTTCGACCAGGACGACATCCCGCCAGCCGCGCTGGACCAGGTGATAGGCGATGCTCGTGCCGCCGACGCCCCCGCCGACGACCACGACCCGAGCGCGGTCCGGCAGCGTCACATCGCCGCCTGCTGCAGCCAGCCGTTGAAGCGCGAATCGGCCGCGCCGGCGAGCAACCGGTCGAAGTGCTTGCCGGCGTACGCGGAAAAATCGAAGTCGAGCTCGGAGATCGCCTGCTGCAACACGCCCCACATGGCCTCGCGGAAGTCGGACATCAGGCGCATCAGCCGAAGCCGCGCCTGCTGGGCGACGGCGACCCGGCCGAAGTACGCGGCCAGCAGTCGCTCCTCGTCGTCCTCGGTGAGCTGATGGTTCACGGCAAAGTTGCCGAAGTCGAAGAAGCGATCACCCATGCCGGCGTACTCCCAATCGACGATCCGAATAGAGACGCCGTCGTCGATGAAGTTGGCGTTCAGCAGGTCGTTGTGGCAGAGCACCGGTAGCTGCGCAGGAAGGGCGCGTTCGATGGCGACCGCGATCGCCTGGGCACGCTCGTGCGCCGCCGGCAGCCGGCCACCGTGCCGGGCGGCGGTGAGGGCGTAGGCCTCGACAACCCGGAAGGGCGAGAAGGTACTCGTGATCGAGCCCGCCTGGTGAATGTGGCGGAGCGACTGTGCGATCCGCTCCAGCATGACGGGATCGTGGACCTCGTGGTCGCGCACCGGCCGCCCCTCGATGAAGCGGGTGACCAGGACTCCCTCCGGCTCGATGAAGGCGATCACCTCGGGGCCCACGCCTGCGACCGCGGCGAGACGGCTGGCCTCGCGCTCGACCCGGCGATCGATGCCCAGCAGGCTGCCGCTTTCCGCCGGGATCCGGACGACGAACACCTCGCCGTCGACCGCGACCCGATAGTTGCGGTTCGTGATGCCGCCGGCCAGCGGCTCGGCAACCCGTGGCCGGCCACTCCAGCCGGGGACCCGGTCCAGGACCGAAGCACTCACAAGCTCGACGTCCATCGGTCCATAGCGTATCTGCTCCCGAGGCGCTGTTAGGCTGGCAAGCATCGCTCCGCAATCGCAGGCACGCCGTTACCGACAGATCAGCCGGGTGCTCGCGCGGCACGGGCTCGGCTTCTTCATCAGCGTCACGGGCCTGGAGCGATTCGTGCCGTTCCAGCGCATCTTCAATCGCGGGTACGAGCAGCCGGTCACACGCCCGGAGCATGTGCGTCGCGCCCTGGAAGAGCTCGGCCCCACGTTCATCAAGCTGGGACAGATCCTCTCGACCCGCGCCGACCTGTTACCGCCGGCGTACCAGGTCGAGCTGGCGAAGCTGCAGGATGCCGCCCCGCCGCTGAAGGCGGAAACGGTGACCTCGATCATCGAGGCCGAATTCGGCCGTCCAGTCGACGCGGTTTTCACGGCGTTCGAGCCGGTGCCGCTGGCGGCGGCCTCCATCGGGCAGGTGCACGGCGCCACACTCGCCGACGGCACGCCGGTTGTGGTCAAAGTGCAACGTCCTGGCGTGGTGGAGCAGATCGACCAGGACCTGAACGTCCTCCGCAACCTGGCGGCGACCGCCAGCCGGCGCTGGTCGGTTGCCGAAGAGTACGACGTAATCGGCCTGGTGCATGAGTTCGCCCACACCTTGCGAGCCGAGACCGACTACATCCAGGAAGGGCGCAACGCCGAGCGTTTCAGCGCCAACTTCGCCGGCGATGAGTCGGTTCACTTCCCACAGGTGTTCTGGGAGCAAACGACGAATCGAGTCCTGACGCTCGAGCGGATTGCCGGGATCAAGATCGATGACCTCGCGGCTCTCGATGACGCCGGCTTCGATCGCCGGCGGGTGGCGATGAGCGGCGCCCGGATGGTGCTCAAGATGGTTTTCCGCGACCGCTTCTTTCACGCCGATCCCCATCCAGGCAACTTCTTCATCGAGCCGGGGGAGCGAATCGGCGTGGTTGATTTTGGCATGGTCGGCTCGGTCGGCCCGCGCATTCAGCAGCAGCTGGTCTGGGCACTGCTCGCGTATATCAGCGAGGAGCCGGATCGCCAGGTGGACGCGCTCTACGAGCTCGGGGTCGCCGGCCGGCACATCGACCGCGCCGCCTTGAAGCGGGACGTCGCGCACCTCCGGGCCCGGTATTTCGGCCGGCCGGTCGGCGAGATCGCCATCCGGCCCGTCGTCAATGACGTGCTCGGCGTGGTCCGTCGACACCGCTTGCACCTTCCGACCGGATATGCCTTGCTCCTCAAGACCGTGCTGATGCATGAGAGTCTGGTGTCGCGGCTCGACCCCAGCTTCGAGTTCACTGCGGTGCTAGTTCCGTATGCCCGCGGCATGATGGCGCGCCACTTTTCACCGCTCGGCTGGGGGCGGTCGGTCGGCCAGGCCGGGATCGACCTGGCCCGGCTCGGCGTCGAGCTGCCGCAACAGCTGCGGCGCTTATTGAGCTCGCTGGAGCGAGGCGACACCGAGTTCGCCATCCGGCCGTCGGGGTTCGATCCTTTCCTGCGACGGCTCGAGCGGATTGCCAACCGGGTCGTGCTCGGGATCGTCGCCGCCGCCTTCGTGGTCGCGCTCGCCGTCCTGCTCTCCGCCTACCACGTGCGGAGCGACCCACAGATCGGCGCGGTGCTCATCATTGGCTTCGTGCTCGCCAGCGTGCTGGGGCTTTACGTGGCCTGGAGCATCCTCCGGTCGGGACGGCCGTAACCCTCAGAAGAGATGCGTTAACCACCGCCGGAGCGGCTTTGGGCCTCCCGGGTCGTGGTAGGCGGGCACCAGCGCCCGCATCCGGGTCTCTGCGAGCGCGACCAGCGACTCGACTGTGTGTCCCGTGCTCTCGATCGGCGGCCCGATGATCAGCCGAACGGTCTTGCGCAGCCAGAGATCCTGGGTGCCCGAGAGTGCCACGGGCAGCACCGGGACCTGGTTCTCGACGGCGAAGTGTGCGAAACCCTTTTTGAACGGCATCACCTCGCCCTCCTTCGCGCCATAGTTGCCCTCGGGATAGATCGCGACCACCCCGCCGCGCTGCAGGCACTGGTTCGCGTGGTGGAACAGTACCGTGTCCGGGCTGGCCTTTCGATTCACCGGGATGAAGCCTCCGACGCTTTTGACGAGCGCCCACTGGACTTTACGCGTGACCAGCAGGGTCGTGTCGCCGAGGAAGTGAACCCGGGGCTCCGCAGGAAAGATCGCCAGGATGGCGAAGGAGTCGAGCCAGTTCAGATGGTTGGCGATCAGGACGTATGCCACGCCGTTCGGAATCTGCGGTCGCCCTTCGACACTGATTCGAAAGAGGGCGTGCAACAGGGGCACCGCCCACAATCGCAGCGCTCGATAGGCCAGGGTCGCTTTGCGCTGTACCGGAAGGAGATCGGCGGGCGGCTGCGCCGGCGCCTGCATGCCTACACCCTACGGGGCGGCCGGTGCCTTCTTCTTCGCCTCGAGGGCTTCCTTCTTCTTCACGACCTCGTCGTACTGGTCCTTGTATCGCTTTTGATCGTCCTCGCCCAAATCCTTGTAGTTCTTAATCGCTTCGTTGATGAGGCGCAGCCTCGTTCCGCGATTCATCTTCCCCGTCCCTGCCACCTCTTCAGCCATGCCCTCCCATGCAAAGGCGAGGAACTCTCGCTCTGCTGACTTGTCACTCCCGCTCATTCCTTTGCGGATCTGCTCAACATGCATCAGTTCGTGGCCCACCTGCAAAACCCGGCGTGCGAAACCCTCTTTGGTTGTTTGCTCCAGGAATTCGTCGCTGACCGCAATCGAGCCTTGTTCCGCGCCTTTAGGGGCCTTGGCCGCCGGAGTCGTGGTGATGAGACCCTTATTGGTTGCAGGATACGTCACGTCTTTGATGAGATCCTGGCGGTCTGCGTAGTACGTCTTCAGGATGCTCCACACCACATTCTTGGCACGTTCTTCCTTCGATGGCTTGTCCGCCTCGGCGGCGTCGAGGATTGCCTGCGCCTTTTCATCGAGCGCCCCGGCGGCAGGTGCCGTGGCCGGGGCGGTTCCCGCATCCGGATGCCGTTGGAGGGAGAACGTCCCACTGCTCACCAGCTCGCCGACCGCCCTGTTTCCTGCCGCCCGTTGGAGGTCCAGCAGCTGACCGGCACCGGCCGGCAGCCAGCTTGAAGCAGGCCGAACCGTTCCATGGCCAGCGGGACCATGGGCGGCCCGTTCATCGTTGGCTCGCTGTCGGTCGGCTCGCGTATGTTCTCGTTTCGCGACGTCTACAGGTGTGAGGCCCTTTGGCCGGCGGGTCAAGGAGCAGATCGGCGTCCTTTCGGGAAGCGATGGTTGCCCAAACGGACTCAAAAAGGAGCTGGGTAAAAGGCTTAGGGAGAGTCCGACGCTGTTGGCGACTGTCCGGTAAGGATTTCCGCCTCGATCCGGGTCTGGGTCCCGTGAGAAGAGAACAGGATCCTGCCGATTACCGAACTATCGGCTCGCCGTTGAAAGTACCACTCGCCGCTCGCGGGATCCTTGTCCACGAGCTGCCAGGTGTCGCCGGTAAGGCTGTCCTCGTAAAACGTGCTGACCTGCGTCGAGGCCGCATCCGACTCCCAGCCCACCAAGCAACTGCTGGTTGCCCCACTGGTGACGTAGTTGAAGTCGGTCTGATGCGCGCCGGGATAGATCGGGAAGTCCTTCGGTGGACACTTCTCCATCGCTCCTCGAAAGAAGAACACGGCCAGGACGACAACCAGCGCAATCAAGCCAAGGCAGCCACCGGCGCC
>VBGO01000142.1 GCA_005882525.1 Chloroflexota bacterium | reverse complement strand
CACCGCTTTCATCGCCAGCCTGGGGGTTTCGACCAAACCCGTGTCGGGCATTCCCGACCTGATGCACCACAAGTACATGGTTGCGGATGCGGCCACGATCTGGACCGGCTCCACGAACTGGACGAACGATTCCTGGACTAAAGAAGAGAACGTTATCGTCAAGATTCCGTCCAGCGCGCTGGCGGCCGAGTATGCGAGGAACTTCGGCGAGCTCTGGGACACGGGCCGGGTCGAGGGCACCGGGAAGTACGACCTCGCCAGCGTCCCTGTTGTTTACCAGGGGAGTCCCGTCAGGGCGCATGTCTTCTTCGCGCCGGGGCGCGGACGCCAGATGGCGCACGCGATCGCCCAAGCGATCGCGCATGCCAAGCGCCGCATCAGGGTGTGTTCGCCGGTGATCACGGCCGGGGTGATCCTGGGGACGCTCGGCGACCTGGCGCACCGGAGGCACCCAGACTTCAAGGGAGTCTACGACCGAACGCAGATGGCGGAAGTACTCGGCCAGTGGCGGGTCGACCCCCACGCCACCTGGAAAGGACCGGCCTTCCAGACGGTGAGCGCGGCGCTCCCCTTCGCCTCCAAGGTCACCACGCCCTACACGCCGACCAGCGTCCACGACTTCATGCACGCCAAGATCACGGTGGTCGACAACACCGTCTTCACGGGCAGTTACAACCTGTCGCATGCCGGCGAGGACAACGCAGAAAACCTGCTCCAACTCGACGGCGCCCCGCTGGCCGACCGCTTTGTCGAATTCGTGGACGCGGTCTACGCGCGCTACGCACAGACGCCCGCCGCTGCGCCAAAATAGGGATCATGGCGCGACGTCATCGCGCAGCGCTTTACGCCGGGTCGCTGCTGTCGCTCGCTGCCCTCCTGTCACCGCTCAGCCAGGTCGCCGATGGGCGCCTGAGCCTGCACATGCTCGAAGAGATGCTCGTGCTGGCGGTGGTCATCCCCCTGCTCGCCTACGGCGTCAGTCCGCTGATCTCGGGCCGGGCTGCATCGTGTATGCATCCGGTCGCCGGCATCCTGGCGCTCAACCTGGTGCTATTCGGGTCACAGCTGCCAGCCGTCGTCGACCTCGCGACCAGGGATCTTCTCTTCCGCGAGGCGGCGCAGGCTGTCTTCATGATCGGGGCCTTCCTCTTCTGGTGGCCCGTTGTCCGGCGCGCTGGGCTGAGCCCGATCGCCAAGATCGGATATCTGATGGTCGCCGGCGTGCCGCCGACGATCCCCGGCATCACGCTGGCGCTCTCCAGCCACCTCTTCTATCACGCCTATCGCTCGATTGAGGACCAGCAGGTCGCGGGCTTGCTCCTTTTCGGTACGGCGAAATTCGCGCTCGTGACCGGGACCTTCGTACTCCTCTGGCGACTGCTCACGCCACAGCCCGAGCCGCCGGATCGCGACGACCGGCCGCCGGCCACCGGCGACCTTCCGCCTGCGGCGCCGGCCTGGCTCTGGCGGCTCGATGGGGAGCTTCCGGCCGAGGCCGACGGTCTGCGACGTCCTGTTCCCGTCGGCCGCTAGAGCTGCCTCATATCAGCGGCCAGGGATAGGCCCAGCGCGAGGTGGGCTCGGGGTAGCGTCCCTCATCGGCGAAGCGGCGAGCCCTGTTTGCGAGCGCGCGCACCTCTGCGCCCGTGATGAGTTGCGCAAGGTTGCGCACCCATCCCTCGCCGGCGACCAGCTCAATCCCCAACCGTTCCGCGTCCCGGCGCAGCTTTGCGGGGACCTCCTCGCCCGCAAATTCCCAGATCACGGTCCGCAGCTTTGGTAGCGAATGAAAGGTGAGGCCGTTGTCGACGCCCCAGATGTGTCCGTCGGCGTCGAGCAGGCAGTGACCGCTTTTGCGATCCGCGTTGTTGACGATCACATCAAAGGCGGCCATGGTGCGGAAGCTTTCGGACCGCGCCGGCATCAGGGAGAAGTAATGCTCCCGAAGGTCGGCGGCGATGAATTGCTGGAGCGAGCCGGGTCCCATGGGGCCGTCGGGGCGATAGACGGTCAGCGGCACGACCTGCCAGTTGAGCGCCGCGCTGACCAGGTAAGCCGCTACCTCGCGCTTTCCGAGCGTGCCGTCGGGAAAATCATCGAGCGGCGTTTCGCCCGGCGCCGGCTTGTAGACCGCGAGTGTCTCGGCGCCGGCGTCGCCGCGAACGTGCGCGAGGTAGGTGTAGTTGGAGCAGTCCGGCATCAAGCCACGCGCCTTGATCCGGCCCCCGCCCAGCAGGCGCTGCTGGGCCTCGTCACCCGGGAAAGGCGCCGCCTGAGCCATCGCTAATGATGCCCGTTCAGGCGCGGGCATACGCCGCCGTCGTGATCGATGGGACCGCCGCACATCGGGCAGGGAGGCCGGCCCGCGCTGATCAGCCCGGCAGCGTGGGCGGCCAGCGCTTGCATCTGGCTCAGGCTCGCCTGGAAGTGGCCGGTAGCCGGTTCGTCCCCCTCATCAACCAACTCGACCAGTGAGACCTCGAACGCTTTCTCGTCCTGGCTGTAGGTCAGCGTCATGAAGCCGACCCGCCACCGGGGGGTGACCGGTTCCTCGAGGGCCATGTCGGGTTGGGGACCGGCCGGCGGCACGGGGACCCGGGCGAACACCTCCTGCAGCCGTTCGGTCAGCGCCCGCAGCTGGTCCTTCTCCAGGGCCAGGCTGACGAGTGCGTCCGCGGCCCGGAGCTGCAGGAAGAACTCGCGCTTCCCCGGTTCGCCAATCGTCCCCGCGGTCACTCGAGTGACCTGTTCCAAGTCAAAGCTTTCCGACGCCACGACCCTATTCTCCCGAATAAAAGAAATGCGGGCCGCTGGGGGAGCGGCCCGCTAAAGAGGGGGAGGGAATCGACGCATCGGAATCTGTACCCAGTCTGCGAGCCGTTTAACGTGGTGGGCATCGGGCGAGCACCTGAATGCGCTCCGGCATCGACCGATTCGAAAAGAACCCGAAAAGCCGCCCCAAACCGGTGCCTAGAATGAGGTGTGAGACCCTCGTTGGACCCTCGGTGGTGGCACCGCAACCTCACGACGTTTCAGAAGGTGGTGGTGGCGAACAGCGCCATCATCGCCGCCGGGGCCGTCAGCGGCCCGCTCATCACCCTGAATTTCTCCGGGCGTACCCGGCTGCCATTTCTGATCGGGTTGCTCGCGATCGGGCTGGTCGCCATCCTGGTCGCGAACTTCCTGATCCTTCGGCTGGCCTTCAAACCGATGCGGGAGCTGGAATCGACGATGGGCGCGGTGCGGCCCGGCCTCGACGAGCCGCGCGTCCATGCCAACTTTTCCGACCCCGATCTGCGGCGGATCGCGAATGTCTTCAACTCGATGCTCGATCGGATGGAGCACGAGCGCCACCTGAGCGCGCAACGCGTCCTGCAGGCCCAGGAACGGGAACGGCAACGGGTCGCCCGAGAGCTGCACGATCAAACTGGCCAGGCACTCACCCACGAGATCATCAGCCTCGACTTGCTCCTCGAACGGACGGGCGACGCTAAGGCCCGCCAGCAGCTGGAGGCGGTCAAGCGAACGCTGGAAGAGACGCTCGAGGAGGTGCACCGGATGTCCCAGGACCTGCGGCCGTCCGTGCTCGATGATCTGGGGCTGGTGCCGGCGCTTCGGACCCTGGCCAAGCAGCCGTCGGTCGCCCAGGTCTCGGTCCACGTCGATGGGCTGCGCGAGCGTCTCCCCGCGCCGATCGAAACGGCGCTCTATCGGATCGCCCAGGAAGCGCTGACCAACGCCAACAAGTACGCCAAGGCATCGCACGTGAACATCGACTTGCGTTGCGTTGACGGTCAGGTCCGGCTGCGGGTGGGCGACGACGGCGTCGGCTTCGATCCGGGAAGCATCCCGGAACGCGAAGAACCGGGCCGCGCCGGCCTGGGGATCTTCGGGATGCGGGAACGCGCGACGCTGTTGCGCGGCACGCTGGAAATCCACTCGGCGCCATCGAGAGGCACCGAGGTCGTGGCGCAATTACCCCTGGAGGAACGACATGCAGGTTGAGCGCCGCCCCATCAAGGTGATGCTGGTCGAAGACCACAACCTGGTCCGGGCCGGGATCCGCGCCGTGATCGACGGACAGAGCGACATCCAGGTGATCGCGGAAGCCACCGAAGGGCGGGAGGCGATCCGGCTGGCTCGGGCCAACTGCCCCGACGTGGCGGTCGTCGACGTGGCGATGCCCGGCATGTCGGGGATCGAGGTGACGCGCGACATTCGGCGCCTCTGCCCGCAGACGCAAGTTCTGATCCTGACTGCGCACGACAACGAGGAATACTTCTTCCAGACGCTGAAAGCCGGCGCCGTTGGCTACGTGCTGAAGAAGGCCGCCGCCTCCGATCTGATCGCCGCCATCGAGGCGGCCAGCAAGGGCGAGCCCTACCTCTATCCATCGGTGGCGCGACTGCTGGTCTCCGACTACTTGCAGCGGGCGCCGGAGCGCGAGACCTTCGAGCCACTCAGCGACCGCGAGCGGGAGGTGCTCCGGCTGGTGGCCGAAGGTAAGACGAACCGGCAGATCGCCGACTCGCTCTTCCTCAGTATCAAAACGGTGCAGACGCACCGCGATCACATCATGAAGAAGCTGCACATGCATGACCGCACCGAATTGGTGAAGTACGCGATCCGAAAAGGCCTGATCGAAGCCGACAGCTAACCGGCGATTTCGATCGTCAACGATCGGTTGAGGAAGCGGCCGATGTCGCGCATCTCGCTGTCGATGCCGGCCCGAACGGCCTGACTCAATCGCTCGAACGGCTCGATCGTGATCCGGGGTTGGCGGCCGGTTCGATCCAGATTCCAGGCGGCCACCGCCCGCCCGTTGACGACGACCGCCGGATGGAGCCATCCGCCGCCCCGTTGCAACCGACGCTGAAGCGGCCGTGCGACTGCCAGGTCGCGGCTGCGATAGCCAAGCAAGTAGGCGTCGAAGGCCGGCAGCAACCGCACCGCGACCGCCGACGGCATGGCTGGCGGGCGGAGTCGCTTTTTCGATGCGAGGCCGGGCCGCCCCTGGATCACGACCTCCTGCAGACCGGGCATGGCTCCGATGACGGCGGACCGCGCCTCCGGCAGCGGAAGGCCCGACCAGGCGGCGAGGTCCTCAACCGTCGCCGGGCCGTAGGCCGCGAAGTAGCGGCGAGCCAATTCCGCCAGTGCGTTTTCGCGTGACCGCCCTGGCGCCGGTGAGACCCAGTCGTCCAGCAGCACGTAGGTCGCCTCGCCATCGTCGCGGTCCGGTCCGAGACAGAGGATGCCCTCCAAGGCGGCCAGCCGGATCAGATGGATCGGTGCCTGGCTCTTTGGATCCAGCTTGATGTTCCACTTTCGCAACCGATCTACCAGCTCGTATCGCGTGAGCGGGCCGGTGTCGGTAAGAATCGTTCGGACCGCCGCCACGCCCCTCGATTTCAGGGCGTCGTCCAGGCCCAGCTGAGCATGGCGGGTGGCGCCGGCCCGGACGAAGACCGGGCCCAGCAAATGCAGCAGCCAGCGGAGGTCCTCCGCCGCGACGACGTGCAGCGTGCCGCGCATCAGCCAGCATCGGGCAATCGACCGCTGCTGGTTCATCGCTCGGTCGAGCGCAGGCCTGCCGATGCCGCGGCTCCGAGCGCGAACCCCGAGCCAGGCGGCGCCCAGGACCTGTGCTTGCAGGCCGCACACTTCTGTGAGCACCCGAGACGGAGTCGACTTGCCGGCCGCAGCGCTGAGACGTTGGGCTCGGGCGCGAAGCCTCAGGACGTCCGCGTCCGAGAGGGCGAGCTTAGCCGCCGGCCGGTCCCATCTCGAGACCCGGTTGGGTCATGCGCGAGGGGTCCAGCAGCCGGTCCAGCTCCTCCGGGGCGAGCTTGGTCCGCTCGCGCGCTACCTGGCGGATGGTCTTGCCGCTGGCCAGCGCCTCCTTCGCGATC
>VBGO01000159.1 GCA_005882525.1 Chloroflexota bacterium | reverse complement strand
TCCGGCTGGCCGATGTACGCGGCGCTAGCCCCATTGTGCGCCACCCGAAACGCCTTGCACCCGGCCGGCACGCCGATCGGGGCGATCACGAAGGCGTGACCGAAGCGGTCCGTTCGGATGCTCGGCTCGGCCGCGTTGCTGCTGCCCTGGAGCAGGAGGTTGGGATTGAACATCGGCGCCGGCTTGGCCGCCGCCCCGCCCACCGTCGTGAGCGGCAGCGCGCCGAGGACGGCCACGACAACGATGCCGACGAGTCGGCGGTAGAGCGCGCGCGTCATTTCTCCTCCTACTTCGCCCGGAAGTTGTAGCAGCAGACCCCGTCGATCTCGAGCGGTACGTTATCGGCCTCGGCCTGCGCGTTCGTGAGAGCACCCTGCTGGTGCGCGGAGGCGAAGGCATAGCCACCAACCTCTTCAAGCAGGCTCGACGCGGTTGGGCCACCGACGTCAGCCATCTTGACGGTGATCGTCAAGGTGCATGGATTCGACGCCGACGGTGATGCCGGGCAGCTGATGATGCCCGTCTCGGCGACGCCGCCAAACGCGGGTTCTGGGTAGGTGATGACGTGCGGGAAGCAGGCGGATACCGAGCACAGATCGACGCTCTGCGCCTTACCGGCGAAGAAGGTCGGTTGCTTGAGCGCGGTGTTCTCCATGGCGGCGTAATAGATGGTGTTGCCCATCTGCCAGCGCGTGACGTACTGCAGATAGGCGGCGCCCGGAACCCGGGCGATCATGTCTGCCGGGTTGGTCAGGTCGGCTACCGTGGCCGTCACCGTCAGCGTCTTGCTGGACACGCTCAGCTGACTCGAGAGAATGTCCATCCCGGGCACATCGGTGCCGCCGATCACCGGGTAGCGCGCGTCGCCGCCCACATCGCTCAGACCGGTCGACGGCGAATTCGACGGACCGGAGATGCTGGTCCCAAACAGCCCGGGACCGGCCGTCTGCTGCGCGATCGTGATCACGCCCGCGCCGGCATGATCGACCAGCTGCTGATTCCCCGGGGTGAACCCTGGCTGCACCAGCCCGTTCGAGGTGTCGTCATAGACGATCTGCGCCGCCCCGCGAGCATCGATGGTGACGACGAAGAAGTCCGCCAGGTTGCGGTTACCCTGCGATTGGATGCAGCCGGTTCCCTGCAGGCAGATGTCGTCGTAGTGCATCGGGTGCGGACTGACCTTGACGAGGCGCGTGGAGGGCGCCGCGCCGGTCACCGCCCCGGTCGCGGTGGTCGGGTAGACGACCTGGGACATGAAGACGTTCCACTTCTGACCCAACTGGCTGCTCGGATCGACGTTCTTGTCCGATCCATACCAGACCGCGTCGGCGCGCCCAGCCCCGCCGGCTTTGATCCAGGGGAAGACGTTGACCGCATCGCCGGTTCCGGTTGACGCGTCGCTCACCTGCCGCGGCGGGGTCCAGGCCTTCCATTCACTCGCCGCACTGGCGGCGCTGACAAAGACCTGCCGATTCGATTGGTCGCTGGCGCTGATGCACCAGACGACAAACAGGTTGCGAGCCGAGTCCATCGACAGCACCGAGAACAGGGTGTCCGGCGATCCGGACAGGTTGTCGGCGATGTGGATCAAGTTGGCGGGGCTCCAGCCGGTAGTAACGGTCGGTGGAGCGTCCAGGAAGGTGAGGTTCCCGTTGACATCCGGCGTGCCGATGTTGAGAAGTAGGTCGTAAGTGCCATCGCCGTTGGGATTGCCGGCCGCCTGGAAGACCTTGCCCGTCTGCTGGTCGATGGCCGGATAGCCGTCCGGTCCAAAGGGACTGTAGACCGCTTCGGTTGCCGGGGTGACTCCTTTGGTGGCGTTGACGTAGTTCAGGCCGTCGCCGCTGCTGGTCCACTCCGCGCCCCCATTGGGACCTGGACCGACCAAGTTGTTGTAGGCCATGTAGATAAGCGGTGTCGGGCCGGCGTAAGCGGACTGATGCGGGATGTTAGTCGGCGGATCGTAGACCGCCAGCCACTGCCGGTCCGCGCCTGGCACTCCTGCGCATCCAGCCGGATAGACACTCTGACTGACCGTGGCTCCGCCGTCGGAGGTCGTCGCCGTCCGTAGGCACGTAAGGGCATAAAGGTCGGCGAAGTACTGCTTGCCGCTTCGATCGAAGTTGATGTCCGTATCACCGCCGCCGGGCGGATCGATCAAGCCCGCGAGCGGGCTGGGCGGCGGCCCCGGCGAGATCACCCGGAAGGTGTGGCCCTGATCAACCGAACCGAACCAGGTGCTCCGCTGGGTCCCGGTTCCGGTCGGACCGCTGACGAAGACCCGGCCCTGAGGGTCGATGCCGATATCGGGCTCGCCGTTGGTGTGAATTGGATCGACGACGACCGGAACACCGAAGGAAATACCCGGTGCCGCCACCGCCGGCACACTCGAAGCGGCTGCCCCGGCTGCCAGGACGAGCGCCGACCCCATGGCCAAGGCAAATTGCGGCCGAACCATCCCATGCCTCCTTGCTTTCCCCCAACGAGAGCGATGATTTGCTGACACCGACACTAGCACAACAGCTGGGCCGGCTGAAGGCCAGATCGGGCCTCCCCGATGGGCTTAGACGCGATAGCGGCGGTGCCTCCTGGGGAGTGCCGATAAGCTGAGCCGGTGAGCCCGGCGACCACCCAGATCCTGCTGATGCGGCATGCCGACGTCGAGAATCCCAACCGGGTGCTGTACGGGCATCTGCCCGGCTTCCCCCTCAGCGCATTGGGGCGGGCCCAGGCGGCGGCCGCCGGCCAGTCCCTGCGTGATCGCGGCATCAAGCGGATCGTGCACAGCCCGCTGGACCGTGCCCGCGAAACCGCCGAGATCGTCAACGCTCAACTCGCGGCGCCCGTGCCGCTGATCCCGGAGCCGGCCCTGCGCGAAGCCGAGTTCGGCCGCTATTTGCAGGGGGTCCCCTACTGGCAGATTCCGATCCGGCGGCCGCGCTGGCTCATGCACAAACTGCGCCGGGGAACGCTGGACGGCGACGAATCGATCGAGGCGCTCGGCCGGCGGGTGCTGGGCGTCGTCGACCGGCTCGCCCGCGAACACCCCGGCGAGGTGTCCCTGTGCGTCAGCCATGCCGATCCATTGCAGGCCGCCTGGGTCCTACTCGACGGCCGCCCCCAGACCGAGCGCGAGATGTATCACAAGCAGGTCGGGCGGGCGGCGATCCTCGAGCTCGACCTGAACGACGTCCGGGTAGTGGCGGTGCGTTACCTGGCGACGCCGACGCTGGCCCTGCTGTAGCGAGGCCCTTCGCTTCAAGCATCCCCAGGCGCCCCACGGGGCGTTCACAGCGCCTTCATAAGTGCCGGGAATGATAAGGAGCAGAGAATTCAAGGAGGTTTTGAGCATGAATCGACGGTTTGGTTTTCCATGGATCTGGGGGCTGGCCACGGCGGCCATCGCCACCATCGTCGGAGTGATCGCCTACCACGCCGGGCAGACGTCGACGGTCGTCGCCAGCACGCCCGGCAACCAGGGCGTCTATCACGGCTACTACGGATTCGGGTTTTTCCCCTTCTTCGGCCTGTTCTGGATCCTGCTGCTCGGGTTCCTGTTCTTCCGCTTCATCTTCTGGCGCCCGTGGGGACGCGGACCGTGGGGCGGACCGCACTACCACGATCACGACCACACGCACGACGCCGCTCCGACCACGCCGCCGGCGACGAAGCCCGACGAGCCGACGATCGCTTAGACCAGGTATTGATAGAGGAGCTCTTCGCTGCCTAGCGGGCGGAAGTTGAGCTGGATCTGCTCCATCCGCTGCAGCAAGGGCTCCAGGTCGGCCTTGTCCTTCAGCTCGATCCCGACCAGGGCGGCGCCACGTTCTTTATTGGTCTTCTTGATGTACTCGAAGCGAACGATGTCGTCCGTCGGGCCGAGCGCGTCGTCGACGAACTGGCGCAGCTGGCCGGGCTTCTGGGCGAACTCGATGATGAAGTAGTGCTTGCGGCCCTGGTAGACGAGGCTGCGCTCCATGATCTCCGGGTAGCGCAGGATGTCGTTGTTGCCGCCGCTCAGGACGCAGACGACGGTCTTGTCCCGGATCTCCTCGGTCGCGTCCTCGAGCGCCGATAGCGAGAGCGCCCCGGCGGGCTCGGTGATGATGCCCTCGTTCTGGTAGAGCTCGACCATGGTGGTGCAGATCCGTCCCTCCGGCACGAGGACGACACGGTCGACATACCGCCGGCAGAGGTCGAAGGTGCGCTGTCCGACCCTCCGCACCGCGGCGCCATCGACGAAGGTATGCATCTCGTCGAGCGTGACCACCCGGCCCTGTTTCAAGGACTCGTACATCGAAGGTGACCCGGCCGGCTCGGCGCCGATCACGACGACGGCGGGATTCCGCTCCTTTATATAGGATGCGACGCCCGAAGCCAGGCCGCCGCCGCCAACCGGCAGGATGACGACGGCCACGTCGCCTCCGGTCGCGTCGAAGATCTCCTTGCCGACCGTGCCCTGGCCGGCGATCGTGTCCAGGTCGTCGAAGGGATGGACGAAGATGCCTTGCTTCTGCCCGCAGTATTCCTCCGCCGCCGCGCTGGCCTCATCGTAGGAATCGCCGACCAGCCGGATCTCGACGAACTCACCGCCGAAGTGCTCCACCCGCTCGATCTTCTGGGTCGGGGTGATCCGCGGCATGAAGACGGTGCCGCCGATCCCGAGGTGGGCGCAGGCGAAGGCGACGCCCTGGGCGTGGTTGCCGGCGCTGGCGCAGACGATCGGTCGCTTCCGATCCTCGACCGAGAGCGAGGCGATCTTGTTGTAGGCGCCCCGGATCTTGAAGGAGCGGACCGCCTGCATGTCCTCTCGCTTGATCAGGACGCTGGCGTCGTAGCGCTCGGACAGCCGGAGCGACGGCTGCAGCGGCGTCGTGGACGCGATGCCCTGGAGCCGCCGCTCGGCCTCTTCGATCGCACGCACCATCTCCATGGTTTGGCGATTGTATCGTTAGCCGATGGAGGCCTACATCTGCCGGACCTGCGGGGTGCAGCAGGCGCCCAGCGACGGCCCGCCGGCACACTGCGCGATCTGCGACGACGA
>VBGO01000490.1:2118-3638 GCA_005882525.1 Chloroflexota bacterium | reverse complement strand
CATTCGCGGAAACAGGAGGATACGGGAGGACACCAGAGGACACGAAGGCGCGCGAAGTTGAGTACAGGAGGACACTGGCGGAACCGGCGGGACACGGGAGGATCCGGCATTAGGTCGGTTCGGAACCGCATCCGAGATAGAAGCCGAGCTCCGCCCGGAGCATCTGGAAGAAGCTCAGCAGGTGGTCGGCAGAGATCGGCTTACGCCCAACAGCCTCGTCCTGCTCAACGAGTCACTTGCGGCCACAAATGAGCGAGAGGGTGCCGAGATCGGACTTTCGGAACGATCTCGTCGCTCTATGGCCTCAACGCCGGCATCATCGACCGTAATCAGTTCTCGATCTTGATCACGACGGTGATCCTCTCGGCGATCGTGCCGACCTTCGTCGCCCAGCGCTTCTTTTCACCTCCCACGCATGCTTTGTCCGTGGAAGAGGAGCTGGAAGTCGAGGACGAAGAGTTCTCTCCGCCCAGCCATCCGCATCCGGCGGGAGGTTGATGAGCCGGTGCAGATGCCACAACTGTGAGGCACCCGGTTCGCAATCCCAGGCCCTCGACGGGCTAATGCGTCGATGAGGCCGAGCGCGAGGGTCTCGAAAGGCCGGGTGATCCACTGCGTGGTTTCCGCGATGTTTAGCGGGTAGACGTGCAAAGCGCCCTCGCCGCGGTGATTTTCGTGGCCACGCTAATCGCGATCGTGACCCGCCCCAGACGAATCGGCGAGGCCTGGTCGGCTCTTACAGGTGCGTTGCTGATGTTACTCACAGGCGTGATCAACATCGGTTCAGCGTTGGCCGCCATCGGTGCCGAATGGAATCTCTTCCTCTTTTTCCTCGGCCTGATGTTGACCGCGGCGGTCGCCGATATGGCCGGATTCTTCGACTGGGCTGCTGCTCTTGCTGCGGCGACCGCCGGTGGCAGTGGTCGCAGGCTACTGCTCAACGTGTTCGTCATTGGGGCGGTTATCACCACATTCCTGTCCAACGACGCCACCGCCATCATCCTGACACCCGTCGTTTACGGCATGGCGACGCGCCTGCGGCTTCGTGTCATGCCATATCTGTTTGCGGTCAGCTTCGTGGCCAACGCGGCATCGATGACGTTGCCAATCTCCAACCCGATTAATGTTTTGACCGGTGATCGCCTTCGGGCTCCGTTAGGCGTCTACGAGGGCCACCTCTTTGCGGCGTCGATCGCTTCGATTGCGATCTGCCTGGGCGTCTTCATGGCGGTGTTCTGGCGGGCGACCAACCGTCGGTTCGAATTCGACCTGCAATCCGCGCTGGCGATGGTGAGCGCCGACCGCGTCTTCTTCCGTTTGGTGCTCGCGGGGCTTGCTCTGCTGGCGGTCGCTTACGTGATTGGTTCGGCCCTTCTTCTGCCGCTGGGCGTCATCGCCGTGGCGGGCGGAGGCGCACTACTTGCCGTGGGAGCGCTACGGCGTCGGGTGTCCCGCGAGCACCTCAGTGCACACGTCAGCCCGACGCTCTTCATCTATATCGCGTCACTCTTCGTCCTGGT
>VBGO01000490.1:1594-2113 GCA_005882525.1 Chloroflexota bacterium | reverse complement strand
TCACCGCCGCACTTGTCTCGGGAGCGGTCGCTCAGGCCAGCGACTCTGCGAGCGCGGTCGCGACTGGCCTGCTAGGCAGCGCCGTGACCTCCAACCTCGTCAACAACCTGCCCAGCATCCTCGTCTTCATCTCCGGCGCGCAAGCGGGTGGCGTGCCTCCAGACCTACGCACGCCCTTCCTGTTCGGCGCATTGGCCGGCGCCGACCTCGGCCCCAACCTGACCCCGGTGGGAGCCCTTTCGACCATGCTCTGGTTGGTGATAGTCCGACGCCGTGGCGTGGAAGTCTCGGCCTGGGACTTCCTCCGCATTGGCGCCCTGGTCGCACCTCTTACGCTGCTTGCCGCCGGTGTGCTCATCGCGTTGAGCTTCCGCTGAGTCTGTCAAGTCCGACAATGCGGAGAGTAGGTGCGATGAGAGTCCTGGTTCTGATCAATGGCCTCCACACGAGAGAGCTCTTCGACCCCCTGGAGCGCCTACTCCAGCTTGATGAGGCCGAGCTGCTGCTGGTCTACGTGCG
>VBGO01000490.1:0-1583 GCA_005882525.1 Chloroflexota bacterium | reverse complement strand
CGTCCTCTGCCACCGCGGCGCGAGCGCGAACTGGCCGATGCCGAGCTGGCGGGAAGTGCGAGTGCACTCGCCGAAGCAGAGTTGCGGGCCAACGCGATGGTCGGAACTGTCAAATCGATACAGCTGGACGGTGAGCCCGGTCGCGCGGTGTGCGATGTCGCTGCTCGAGAGCGTGTCGACCTCATCGTGATAAGAGCCGGAGGTCGCGATCAACCACCCATCGGCACACGGTCGCTCGGACCCGTTGGTCGGTTTGTCGTGGACCACAGTCCATGCCCGGTCCTCTTGCTGCGAAGTCACGCGTAGCGGGTGGCCTTCGCGGGGAGCGAGCGGGCCGCTGAGGACAGCAAGCTTGGCTTTCTGCGTGCCGATATGCAACAGAGCGGGATCACAGCCGGATCACGCATTCCCGGAACCAGAAGGAAACGGGGGGACACGAGAGGACACGACGGCGCCCGAAGTTGAGTACAGGAGGACACTGGCGGAACCGGCGCGACACGACGCCATGGCGTGGTCGCTCTTTCGGCAGCCCAATGAGCAGGTTCCATGTACTCGCGTTTCCGGCGGGTGCGGAGTTGCATGGATGGCCGTGTTTCCGGGTCTGCCGTCTGGGCTCGGTCCGATTTTCGGTAGGGGTCTAGAATGACCCTGCCCACGACGGCGCCCAGGTCGCGGGCGGATGGGGAGGTTACGTGATGCGCCGCAGATCCTGGCTGCGACTGGCCTTGCCGGCGGTGGTCCTTTCGACGTTTTTCGTCGGGGGCGATTCTGTCCAGGCTCGCGGAGGCCTGCTCGGCTACGAGCAGGCTTACGTCCTCGACCAGACGGTCACGGTCAACGTGATCGAAGTCCGGCAGGTGGCCGACCAGCACGCGCTCGCCGACTTCTACCAGGTCGTTTATCCGCTCGACTGGCAAGTCCGCGGTCTCAACCCGCAATGCAAGCCTTGCGATCACGACGGCCAAGGGATCGACTTCATCGATTTCCACGACCACGTGCTCGACTCCATGCCGAGCGCGCCGGGGCATGGCGAGTTCTCACCACTCTGGCGTGTGCTGGTGGTGATCCCGGCATACGACTTCATCACATCGGCCTCGGCGACTCATTCCAACCAGGAGGTGAGCGACGCGATGGCGGCCGTCTTGCCCGTGCGGTCCGAGGAAGCGCTCGACACTCTGCTCACCCAGCGTTTGCCATCTGCTCGGTGGTCGGCGCCGCGGCTGCTCGTTAGCTGTTCTCGAAAGAGGTTAGACGATCTGCTCCGCTAGCTCGATGATGATTCCCTCCGGGCCGCGGACATAGTAGAGCCGGTAGCTGTCCTCGTAGCGCTCCAGCTCGCCGAGGAGTTCAGCGCCGGGGGCTCGCAGGTCGGCAACGACGGCGTCGATGTCCTCGACGGCGAATGCGACGTGGCGGATACCCGGCGTGTTCGCCGCCGGCGCGTGCCGGTTGTCGCCCTGGTTTGACGGCGAGTGGAACTTCGTCAGCTCGAGTCGTCCGTTGCCGTCCGGAGTTTGCATGATCGCAATGTCCGCCCGTACGCCCTCGAGCCCCACGACGCGGTCCACCCAGCGACCTTCGAC
>VBGO01000136.1 GCA_005882525.1 Chloroflexota bacterium | reverse complement strand
CTGGCTTCTTGCTCGACCCCAGCTTGGCGACGACCGCCGCCGGCACCTCGATGCCGGTAGCGGTCTTGCCCGCGAGCTCGATGCTGCCGCGAAACTTCACCGGCTCGCCTTGGTCGTGCTCGCCACTGGTGTGGCGACCTGGAGCGGCTGGGAGAAACGGATGTGGTTGCCAAACGGGTCGCGCAAACCGCAGTCGATCCCGTAGGGTCGTTCCGTTGGTTCCTCGCTGAACTCCACACCCTTGGCTCGAAGCTCCTTGTAGGTCTTCCAGCAGTCGGCGGTCGTGAAGAACAGATGGCCGCCCGTCGCGCCTTTTGTCACCAGCTCGCGGACCTGCTCGGCCGTCTTTCCATCGAGCGCCGGGGCGCCCGGTGTCTCCAGCAGGATCTGACGGGTATCGCCTGGCACGTTGACCGTCAGCCAGCGCATGAAGCCCAGGTCCTGGTCGGTGTTGACCTCGAGGCCGAGCTTGCCAACGTAGAAGTCGAGCGCCTTATCCTGGTCGAGAACGTAGATCGACGAGATCAGCAGAGCGTTGAACATTTGATACACCTCCGTGGTAGTGCGATTGATGTCAGGTCCAACGCTAGACGATGTTCCGCGCGTCGGCTTCTCCAAAACTGCTCGGTCGCGTCCAGGCCATCGCGAAGCAGGTGGGGACGGCTTGAATGGGACCGCGCTGGCGGTAGGCCGCGGGCGCCTGACCGACGATGTCGCGAAAACTCCGGCTGAACGTGCCCAGGCTGGTAAATCCCACGTCGAGGCAGATAGCCGTGACGCTGCGGTCGGTCGCGCGCAGCAAGAACATGGCGCGTTCGACCCGCCGGCGCTGCAGGTACCGGTGGGGGGTCTCGCCGAAGGTCGCTCGGAACGTTCGGATGAAGTGCGCCGGCGAGACATTGGCGATCCTCGCAAGAGCCGGAACGTCGAGCGGTTCCGCGTAGGCGCGGTCCATCGCGTCGCGGGCACGGAGCATCCGGCGGTTGACCTCCTCAACAGCGCGGCTCACCGGATCGACACCTTATTCAAGCGGGCAGTCCGCGGATCGCCGCCTCGGCGGCGGCTCGCTCATCCCATGGCTCCTTGCCACGCCCGATGAGGATGCTCCGCTCGTGCCCCTTGCCGGCGAGCAGGATGGTGTCGCCTGGGCCGGCCTTGCGGACTGCGTGGGCGATCCCCTGCCGGCGGTCCTCGATGCGGGCGTACTGTTCGCCCTCCGTCCACCCCACCTCCTCCGCGCCGGCGGCGATCTCACTCAGGATGGTCATCGCATCCTCTTCCCGTGGGTCCTCGTTAGTGAAGACGGCGTAATCGCTCAAGCGAGCCGCGATCTCGCCCATCCAGGGCCGTTTCTCGCGATCGCGGTCACCGGCGCTGCCGAAGACAGCGATCAGCTTGCCACGGGTGATCGGGCGCAGCTCACGAAGGACCTTCTCGAGACTCTGCGGCGTATGCGCGTAGTCGATGATCACGGCGAACGGCTGACCGAGGTCGACCCGCTCCATCCGCCCGCTGACACCCTGATAGCTCTCCAGCCCCTGACGGATCTCGTCGAGCGTGAGGCCGACGGCGACGCCCGCACCGGCGGCAGCCAGCGCGTTGGCGGCGTTCCACCGACCGCTCAACATCAACCGCAACGCGAGTGGCCCCAGCGGCGTGGAGGCCTCCACGCGTAAACCCGCCGGGGTTGCCTCGACGCGCTCGGCCTTGAGATCGGCGTCGAGCTGGATCCCGTAGGTGATCCGCCGGGGGATCGGTCGGTCGACCAGGTACGCGTAGCTCGGATCGTCCCGGTTGAGCACGGCGGTCTTCTCGACCTCCTTTCGGGTGGTGCCGGCGGTCAGGTCGATCAGCTGGGCTTTGGCTTCGCGGTAGGCCTCGATCGTCTTGTGGAAGTCGAGGTGCTCGTGGGCGATGTTGGTGAACACCGCGACGTCGTAATCCACGCCCACCACGCGCTGCAGGGCGAGCCCATGCGAGCTGGTCTCGATGACGGCGTACTGGAGGCCGGCGTCGCGCATGCGCGCCAGCTGTTCCTGGATCTCCAGCGCCTCCAGGGTGGTCTGACGCGAGTCGTTCGGATCGACGGTATCGCCGAAACGGATGTCCACCGTGCTCATCGAGCCGGTACGCCGTCCGGCGCTGGCCAGCATCTGCTGGATCATCGTCGTCGTGGTCGTCTTGCCATCGGTTCCCGTCACGCCGATGACGACCATGTCTGCGCTGGGATGCCCGTAGAAGGTGCTCGCCATCAGCGCCAGAGCCTGTCGGGTGTCGGGCACCACCACCTGCGGCCAGGCCGTGCCAGCTCGCCGCTGCACCACCGCCGCCACGGCGCCATCTCGGAGCGCGGTCTCGACATACCGGTGTCCGTCGGTGTGCGTGCCGGGGATGGCGACGAAGCAGTCACCCGGGCGCAGCCGGCGGGAGTCGTAGCAGAGGCCGGTGACCTCGGGATCGGTCGGGGGTACTTCGAGCACCTCGACGCCCTCGAGGAGGCGGCTCAATTTGATGGCAGTCACCGAAACGACATGATGCTACGCTCAGCCCGATGGCGGCCAGAGCCGTGGTTCACTGGCCGGCCGATGCAGATTGGCCGTGGGGCGAGATGAGCCGAAGGCGGCGACGAGCACCGGAGCGAGCGCACGCGTAGTGCGTGAGCGAGGCGCGCAGGAGCCAACGCACGGATCGCTCGCAGCCACGGCCAAGATGCAAGGGCGGATCGGTGAACCACGGCTCCAGCGTGTGACCCGCATCGGCGACCGCGAATTCCACTGGGGTTCGCGCACCTACCTGATGGGCATCGTCAATGTCACACCCGACTCGTTCTCGGGCGACGGCGTGACCGACCTCGAAACGGCCGTCTCGCAGGCCCGGCAGATGGAGCAGGATGGCGCCGACCTGATCGACATCGGCGGGGAGTCCACCCGTCCCGAAACCTGGGCCGGCCCCGGGCTGAGCGCCGAGGAAGAGCTGGCCCGCGTGATTCCGGTCGTGCAGCGGGTGGCGGCCACAATAAAGGTGCCGGTCTCGATCGACACCTACAAGGCCGACGTCGCGACGCGCGCCCTCGAGGCCGGCGCCAGGCTGGTCAATGACGTCTGGGCACTCCGGCGCGATCCGCAGATGGCCGCGGTCGTTTCTCGTGCCGGCGTGCCGGTGGTCCTGATGCACAACAAGCCGGGCGGGGGCTACCACGACCTGCTCGAAGAGATCGCCGCCAGCCTGCGCGAGAGCATCGCGCTGGGGCAGGCCGCCGGCATTCCGGAGGATCGCATCATCCTCGACCCCGGCATCGGCTTCGGGAAAACGCGCGAGGAGAACCTGGAGATCATCCGACGCCTGCCCGAGCTGCGCCGGCTCGGTTTTCCATTGCTGATCGGCCCCTCGCGGAAGTCGTTCATTGGCAAGACGCTCGACCTGCCGGCCGGCGAGCGGCTCGAAGGTACGGCCGCGGCCGTCGCGCTGAGCATCGCGGGCGGCGCCGACATCGTCCGGGTACACGACGTCAAGCCCATGGTGCGGGTGGCACGGATGGCGGACGCCATCCGGCAGGCGTGACCCGGGTGTGGCTCGCCCTGGGGAGCAATCTCGGTGACCGCGCCGGCTACTTGCGGGCAGCCGTCAAGGCCATGCCGGATAAGGGAATCACGCTGGTGCGCGCCTCGCGCGTCGCCGAGACCGAGCCGGTCGGCGTGCGCGACCAGCCGCGCTTTTTGAACCAGGTGCTCGAAGTGGAGACGCCGCTCGAGCCACGACCCCTCCTCGAGGCGGTCAAGACCATCGAGCAGCAGCTTGGCCGAACCGCCCGCGTGCGGTGGGGCCCAAGAGAGATCGACATCGACATCCTTCGCTACAACGGTCGCACCGTCGATGAGCCCGGACTGCACATCCCGCACGCCGAGCTTCAGAACCGGTCCTTCCTCCTCGAGCTGCTCGAGGAGCTTCAAACGGAATGAACGAGCCGCTTCGAGTGGCCTGGCTCGGTCACCAGAGTGGGCGGGCGGGCGACGGCCTGCTGACCTATTCACGGGAGACCGTCGCCGGGCTTCGGACGCGAGGCGTCAAGGTGTTCTTCGTCCATCACGGCGCGCTGGCCGCCGTCACGGACGACACGCAAACGCTGCGCTCCCTCACGGGCAGCCATCGATACATCATCTCCTCGCCCCGGACCAAGCGCACCATCACCGACCTGCTCCGCCGCGAGCAGGTCGACCTGGTGCACGTCTCGCTCAGCTTCTCGACTCTGATCGACTTCGGGCTTCCCGAGCTCTGTCACGAGCTGGGCCTTCCGGTGGTGGCCACCTTCCACGTCCCCTACGATTCGCGCTTCGGGCTCTGGCAAGGCATCAGCACCGCGGTCTACCGGCTGTATGCGCAGTCGCTGGCCAGTTTCGACCGGGTGATCATCTTTTCGGAGCAGCAGAAGGGCCTGCTCGAGCATTACGGCGTGCCGGCCGAAAACGTCGCCGTAATTCCGAATGGTGTCGATGTCGACAAGTACGCACCCGGACCGTCGGACGTCAAGCCCAAGCTCCACGCCAGCGCGCTGGTCGGCTACCTGGGCCGGGTCGATCCCGAAAAGAACGTCGATATCCTGATCCGCGCCTTTCAGGACGTCGATGCTCCTGAGGACGTCAAGCTGGTGATCGTCGGCAGCGGGAGCGAGAAGCGTCGCCTGGACCGACGCTACGGTAGCCCGCGCGTAGTCTTCACCGGCCAGGTGATCGATGAAACCGATCGGATCGCGATGCTGCGCGCCATGGACATCTTCGTTCTGCCATCCATGGTCGAAGGGCTGTCGCTGTCATTGCTCGAGGCAATGGCCTGCGGCGCCGCGCCGATCGCCACCGACGTGGGCTCGGACGGCGAAGCCCTGCGAGGCGCCGGCATCGTCGTCGATACCAAGGATCTTGATGGCCAGTTACGCCTCGCGCTTCGCACGCTGATCGAGTTTCCCGACTTCCGAGCCGAGCTCGGCCATCGTGCCCGCGCACGCGCCGTCGAGCGCTACAGCCTCTCGGACAATCTCGATCGCTTGCTCTCCGTCTACCGCGAGCTGCGCCCCGCTGCCGGCGCTGCCGCCTCCTGACGGCGCGGCGCAGTCCTACGTTTTCCATGCTCGGTCGTTACCTGGCCGCGACCAGTCGCGGCCGAAGAGGTCCCTACGATGGGGGCACGATGCCAAGACTGTTCGACGGCAGCAGATTCGGCGTCGCGCTCCTTGGAGGCACCGTGGCCATCCTCGTCGTCGTTGTCCTCGGCTCGCTGCTGCTTGGTGGTCAATGGCCACCCAGGGGTCTTGTCTTCGGCGACGTCACGGCCGGGATGCGGGGCCCGCTTGCGGACCAGCCGGTCATCTTCGAGCGCATCGACGGCCCTGACGTTGTGACCACCCGGACCGACGCGCACGGCCATTTCAGCGCGACGGTGCCGCCGGGCCAGTATTACATCGACAAGACGATCACCGCGTGCCCACGCCTCGGCCCTTGCGAGCCTCGGCGCGAATTCTTCCTTGGCCTCGAGGTGTTTACCATTGCCGCCGGCCAGCATGTTGAGCTCCACCTAGGCACCTGTGGTGACATCTGGCAATGTCCACGCTAACCGGGGCGAGGCGCTAGCCGAGCTTGCCGGCGCTGGTGAAGCGGTAGCCGATGCCCGGCACCGCGAGGATGAAGAACGGGTGCGAGGGATCCTGTTCGATCTTCCGCCGCAGGTTGCGGATGTGGACGTCGATGACTCGGGTCTCGATCGGGTACTCGTAGCCCCAGACGTGGTTGAGGATCTTCTCGCGGGACAGCACTTTGCCGGCGTTCGACGCCAGGAACGCCAGCAGGTCGAACTCGGTGTGGGTCAACATCACCTCGCTCGAGTCGTGGAAGACACGCCGTTCGTTGAGGTCGATGACGAGCTCCTTGAACTCCAGCCGCCCCTGGTTGACGGCCTCCTCCTCCTGGCGCGCCTTGCGCAGGTGGGCGGCGATACGCGCTAGCAGCTCGCGGGTGCGGAACGGCTTGGTGATGTAGTCATCGGCGCCGATTTCCAGGCCAACCACCACGTCGATCTCCTCGGTCTTCGCG
>VBGO01000135.1 GCA_005882525.1 Chloroflexota bacterium | reverse complement strand
GCTAGCAGGCAGGCAGGGAGGAGCGGACATGAGAAAGCTCATCGTTTTGTCGTTCATCACGCTCGATGGTGTTATGCAGGCTCCTGGTGGCCCAGGGGAAGACGATAGCGGCGGCTTCAAATACGGTGGATGGTCGGTCGGATACTTCGACGACTTTATGGGGAAGGTCATGACTGAGCAGATGGGACACGCCTTCGATATGCTCCTGGGCAGGAAGACGTACGACATCTTCGCGGCTTACTGGCCTCGTCTGGGCGATGACGACCCAACCGCGCGGGTGATCAATCGCGCGAAGAAATATGTTGTCTCGAATCGGCCGGTCAACCTTGATTGGAAAACGACGATCCCAATCAGCGGCGATGTCGCCGCGAAGATCGCACAATTGAAGAAAGAAGATGGCCCCGAGATCCAGGTTCACGGCAGCGGCAACCTGATCCAGACATTGCTGAAAACCAACCTGGTCGACGAGTTCTGGCTCAAGACTTTTCCGGTTGCCCTTGGCTCAGGGAAGCGTCTCTTTGCCGAGGGGACGATGCCGGCTGGATTTACGCTTAAAGAAAGCCGGACCTCGCCATCTGGGGTTGTCGTCAGCTCCTACGCGCCCGCTGGAGAGGTAAAACTGGGCTCGTTCGAGCTGACAGGTTCAAGCCAGGAAGCCAACCGCAGCTAACTGGCGCATCAAAGTAAGGGAGGTGGGCCGATGACTGCGTGGACGAGGGATGAGCTCCCCAAGGTTGCACGGGCGGAAGAGCTGGAGATCGCGTCAGTCCGGCCCGACGGCACGCTGCGAAAACTAGTAACCATCTGGGTGGTTCGCGAGGGCGACAGCCTCTACGTCCGATCCGTTAAGGGGCCCACGGGCGCCTGGTTCCGTGGCACGCAGGAGAGGCACGAAGGTCGGATCAGGGCCGGCGGCGTCGAGAAAGACGTCACATTCGTGAACGCCGACCACGACATCGACGACGCAGTCGACGCTGCTTACCGGGCCAAATACCGGCGCTACGCCGGAAGCATCCTCAACAGCGTGCTGACGCCTCAGGCGCGATCCACAACGATCAAACTAGTGCCGCGCTCGGCAGGCTCCTAGTTCAACAACCACCTAGTCCCGAGAAAAACGGTTGGAACGGAACGCGGTGAGAGCTCCCGAGAACAACCCCGGGACGTCACCCGGGTGGAGGCATTCAGTGATCGCGTCTTCGCTTTCGCCATCACCTTGCTGGTGCTCGCAATCCGCATCCTGCGGCCGGGCGACCCGGACGCATCAGCGGGTCTTCGACACCTCCTGATCCAGCAGTGGCCGAGCCAACCGTGAATCCACTGCTGTCCCTCGCTCTGCTTGTGGCCGCTTCTCTGCACCTCGTGCTACTTGCCGAGCATGCCGCAGAGTCTCCCGTTCTAGCCGCGGGGTTCCTTGCCGCTGGTGTGGGCCAACTCGCGCTTGCAACCCTTGTAGCGGTGCAACCATCCAAGTCCCTCATCCTTTTCTATGTCGGCCACGTCCTGATAGGGATCCCATTGCCCACCGGTATCGGCGTTGAGCTCGAGTTCAGCCCACGGGAGGACCTGGACATTGGCGGTATTAGCACCGTCATCGCCGAATTGGCGGCGGTTGCGCTAGCCTATGCCGGCTTACTCGGGAAGCCTCGCCCACAGCCCGCAGCTGGCTGAGGCTCACGACTGTGCCAGCGATGAGGGCGCCTGCAAAAAGCACCCACCACTGACCAGTTGCCGAACTACCAGTCAATGTATAGCTGAAGAGTCCGTCATCCGTCGCGGCCAGCAGCCTGCCATGATCATCCAAGACGCGCCAGACCGCTCCCCGCGATAGCCCCGATCCCAGCCCGCTCCAGAACTGATCGTCGGTGCGGACCGCCACGCCGTCGAGCATGGTCGCCGCGATAGTGCGCTCATTTCCTCCCGTTACGCTCACCACATGGATCGCGCCAGCACCGTGGCCGGCGAGCCCGTCATCGGCCGGATGCCAACCCTTTCCCTCGAATACCTGGATTCCTTCGCCCATCGAAGAAGCAAACAGTCTTCGACCATCCGCTGAGGGGTCGAGCGATACCACCCATTTCTGTTCGGAAGTGGACTTCCATTCGGACCCCGTCCAGCGGTAGACGCCAAGGGTGTCACTGCCATACAGAACGTTCCGGAAATAGCTGAGCGCCCAGCTCCCCTCCGGAGCGCGCAGACCTTGTGAGGCATTCAACCAATTCGCGCCGCTGTCATCGGATCTAAAGAAGCCCTGGCGCGAACTGGCCCAGACCGTACTGGGTAGGCCCGGTTCGACGGCAATCCCGTGGACCTCACGACCGGGAAACGACAACTTCTCGTATGGGCCCTCGACACGGCGGGCTGCGTACACGCCTGCCTCAGTGCCAACGTACGCTTTGGTAGGCCCTGCCGACGTGGCCAGGCCGAGGATTAGCACCGCAGGAAAGTCCAGCCGCCGCCACCCTTCTCCAGCCTGGCCAAGGAACAGTCCGTCCCCACCAGCCAGCCACCCGCCCTCAGGGCTGATGGCCACGCGATCCAGAAAGACGCCTCGCAGCGAACTCGCCGTCCAAACTCCGCCAGTGCCCGTTTGAGCCAGAGGGCTCAGTGCTCGCGGCATCGCAGTCAGCGCAGCGGCCGGAAGCAGGACGATCACAAGCCCCAGCCAGTACCTCGATCGCACCCACTGCAGGGATCCGCCGAAGAGTCCGCCGAAACGCGGCCGGGCCCTCCAGTAGTAGACCGCCGTTGGGGGTACCGACCAGACCGCGGCGAGCGAATGAACCGTGACGACGGACTGGCTGATCCTGGGCCCGAGCGGCAGGAGCAGGATCCCTCCAGTCGCATAGAGGGCGAGATAGAGGACGAACAAACCGCCGGCGATCCAGGGCGGCTTCCCAGGCGCATCAACCCGAGGAAGCTGGCCCGTCGCCAGCAGGGCTGCAAAGAAAGCCATGGAGGCGACCCCCACGTAAATATGCACGGTGTCGACGAATGCAAGGTTGACCGCCACCGGAAGGCGGGTCCGCACCACGAGGTAGAGCAGGGCCGACGTCCATGCCAGGGCTAGCAGAACGAGTAACAGGTGGCCCACGGCGCCGATCGAGAGCCTCGCTCGGGGGATCCACGGGCGGGCTGACCTTTTCTCTTTGTCGGGTAACGACTGGTTCATTGGCCGTTCCATGAGGCTGCGGAGCTTTCTTTACTATGGTGCCTTAGTGGCCGCGGCCAGCTTGGGGATCGACCCGGAGGATGGCGAGTAGAAGTTTTTTTGATGCCGCAAAATAGCTCGGCGCCCGCGCCGCGACGTGCTACACGTCGATGGCTCTGGATCGCTAGCGGGGCGTTCGTCCTGATCGTCGTTAGCGCGTATATCTGGATTCAGCGGACGTCCCCGGCATCGACAACGTCCGCTGGCGTCATTGCCGATGGGGCCGCGGTCCCCGCGATCGCCCAGCCGTCCACCACCGGGCAGGCGCTCTCCTTAGGGCAGTTCACCGGGAAGAAGGTGGTCGTTTACTTCTATGAAGGGGCTGGTTGAGGAGCCTGCCAAAAGCAGCTCGTGGAGCTGCAGGACCAGTTGCCCCAAATCCAAGCTCTTAACGGTGGGGTCGTCGGCATCAGCGTGGATGGCCTGAGCGAATCGAAGTCGCTGCTCGAGCAACTCAACCTCGGATTTCCCCTCGTCGAAGACCGGGGCCACCGGCTCGGCTCCGCCTTCGGCGTTTTCCGCCTCCCGGGCGGGATGGACATGGGTCCGGTGGATAGCCACTCGATCTTCGTCATCGATTCCAGCGGCCACGTGCGCTGGCGTCAGCTTGCGCCGGATACCATGCACGTCCCGGTCGATGAGGTCATTGCAGCGTTAAAGCAGGCCTGAGATGACACATGGGCAGCCGCGGCTAAGCTGAAGGCATGCACGGGATGGACGGCGGCATGATGTGGCTCGGCCTGCTGATGATGGTCGTTGGCCTGCTGGTCTTTGCCGGGATCATTCTGCTCGCGGTCTGGGCAGTGACGCGCCTGACCAGTAGCGAGCGCGGCCGCTCGAGCGGAACGGCGAACTCGGCCGAAGACCCGCTAGTGATCTTGCAGCGGCGCTATGCGCGGGGCGAGATCGGCCACGACGATTACGAACGCATCCGTTCGGATCTCCAAGGTAAGGGTTGATCCTGACGATTTCAGAGCACGGCTTTTAGGCGAGCATCGATGATCGCGGCATCCAGCGGAAACGGGATGTAGCTGCTGACACGACCGTCCCGGGTTATGAACACACTGACCGGCAACCCGGTGGTCTTGAGCCCTACCCCGTAGGCATCACTTACTCGTCCATCAGGATCAAGGAACGGCGCCGGCACGAGATCAAGTTGCCGCCAGAATTTGCGGACGGTATCCGGCGCCTCTTGACCGTAGTTCACCGCGACGACCGTAAAGCCCTCGTTTCGGTGCGCGAGATATGCCGCCTTGATGGTGGGCAGCTCTTCTCGACACGGGATACACCAGGTTGCCCAGAACGTGATCAACACGGCCTCGCCCCGGAGGTCCGCCAAGGCCACATGCTCGCCGTCAATGTTGGTCAGTGAGAAGGTCGGCGCGGGGGCGCCGCTCTTCAGGGGTACGCCGAGTGCGGGAAGGCTCGGCGATGGTTGCGGAACCGGTGCGCTGAGAGCCTCCAGGGAGGGCAGCGTAAAGATGGGAAAGTAGCTGTTCAGCACCGTAAGCCGGTTGGTGAAGACCAGGACTCCCATGGCCATCATGATCACGGCGCCAGCGGTGTTGAGAACAGGCAGCGCCCCGCGCAATCGCGCCGCCGCTCGCGTGAAGGTTCCGATCAGGCCGGCGGCGACAAGGAAGGGGACTCCAAGGCCCGCGGAGTAGGCACCGAGTAGAAGGGCGCCCTCGCCGGCCGTGCCAGCGTCGGCCGCTTTGATCAAGATTGCTGTTAGGACGGGACTGATGCAGGGAGTCCAGCCGATAGCAAAGGCGAGGCCGACGACGTACGAAGCCCATGGCCCTCTCGGCAGCCGGTGCGCGATGTCAAAGCGTCGCTCGCGCATCAGCCACGGGACGCCGCCGAGCAGGGCGAGCCCCATGACGACGAGCGCGACCCCGGCAGCCTTCGCCAGGAAGGGTTTGAACGCGTGCAGATCGGCACCCACCAGCCCCGCGGCCGCTCCGAGCGCCACAAAGGCGGTCGTAAACCCAGCGACAAAGAGCAGCGCGTTCCCCAGGACCCGAACTTGCTGGCGCATCGGCGCCTGCCCCACGTCGCCGCCAGCACGGCCACCCATGTAGGCAACGTATGCGGGAACGAGCGGCAGGAAGCAGGTCGATGCGCAGGACAGGACGCCGGCCAGGAAAGCAATCGCGAGGAACGTCTCCATGGCTTGCCTAGTCCAACATCATCGTAAAGCTGAGCGGACTGACCGAAGAGGGTTCGCCTCCACGCGCTGCACACCAGGCCGCCGGCAAAGGACCCTCTTGACCACCGCCTTTTGGGTCGCGTAGTGAAGGCCGGAAACGTCAAGGACGACGGTCGCTAGGCTCGCATTCCCCGCCGACACACTCACGCGGAGCGGGTCGTATCCGCGAATACCTCGGGCTTCAAGTCGAACGCCTTGGCGCAGCCGAGACCGCAGAAGTAGTAGGTCTTGCCTGCGTACTCTCGCTTCGCAGCGGCCGTCTCCGGGTCGACGCTCATTCCGCAGATCGGGTCGATTTGCTGGCTCATATTGGTCCTCCTCGGTTCGGCCCGATGGGTCATCGTAGGTTGGTCGGCCCGCACATAGTGTTCGGGATTAGCGACGAACCGATCCCGGCAGCGGTCGGAACAAAAGAAAACGGTCTTATCGCCGCGAAGCACGCTGGCTGGCGCGAGCTGCCGTTCGACCTGCATCCCGCACACCGGGTCGATCGCGTACCCGGCGCCGCTCCCAAGGCGGAATCGGTTTCGATAGAGCCAGTAGAGCGCCACGAAGACACCCAGGAAGATCAGGTTGAGGTACGTCGTGTAGTTCCAGTGGAAGGACGGCTCGACGACCGCAGCTGGATGGGCGGCGGGAACCAAGCCCGCCGCCCCGAACAGAAACTCGGTCGCCAGGCCAGTGGAAGCGTGATCAGGTCCGCAAAGATGAAGCTGACCACGCCGCCAAAGCTGATCCCGCCCTTCCAGAGCGCCGCGGCCAACGGCACGTTGCCAATCGAGCAGACGAAGCTCAGGATTGCAATCACCGGACCGATGATGACGTTCTCGATCGAGGTGGCGACGCCATGGCCGTGGAAGAAGATCGCGTTCCACAGGCTGTTCGGGACGAGCACGGCGAGGAAGCCGGCGACGAGGTAGCCGATGATCATTTCCTTTCTGAGCATCACCAGGTCCGCCATGGTGTAGCTGGCGGCGTCGGCCCAGGCGGCTGGCGAGCGCAACCGGCGAGCGAGCGCAACCGGCTGCCCGCCTGCTGGGTCATGCATCTGGTCGGGACCCGCCGCCCCCAGGCGCCGCTCGGCCAGGTGCTGTCGGGCGCGTTCGACGACGAACGGCCGGAAGAAGAACCGCGCGACCACGGCCAGCAGCCCAATCATGATGATGCCGCCGACGTACTCGCTCAGCGCAAACTGCCAGCCAATCAGGATCCAGAGGACGAGACCGAGTTCGATCACGAGGTTGGTCGATGCGAGCATGAAGACCATCGCCGTCGTGAAGTCCGCGCCTTTCTGGAAGAGTGACTTGGCCAGGGCACTCGCGGCGTACGAGCAGGAAGACGACGCGGCACCGAGAATGGACGCGACGGCAAGACTCCTTGGCTGATGATTCCCCATCACGCGCTGCATCTGCGACCGCGAGACAAAGGCCTGCACGACGCCCGAGAGCCCAAAGCCGAAGATGAGCGGCCACAGCGTGTCCCAAAACATGAAAAACGCCATTCGAAAGCTGTCAGCGATGAGGCCGAGGAAATGCATAACGGTTGGGAGAACTCTCCTACGCCTTAGCGAACCGCTCGACGGCCTTGACCAGCTCCTTGACCTTGGACTGATCCCCCTGGCGCACGGCGGTCGTCACACAGCCCTTGATGTGGTTCTCGAGGAGGAGAAACCCCACCTGGTCAATCGCGGCCTTGATGGCATTGATCTGGGTCAAAACGTCGATGCAGTACGCTTCCTCATCGACCATCCGCGAGACGCCGCGGACCTGCCCTTCGATCCGCCTCAAACGGGTAAGGAGGGCGTCGCGATCCTTTATGTAGCTTGGCTTCATGATTCCCTAAAAATATACCCCAGGAGGGTATCTCCCTCTCAGGCCGGCTTTCGGGCTGCGATGCGCTCGACGATCCCCCATTTGAGCCGCTCGAAGTGCTCGACGTGGAAGCCCAGCGCCCGCACGTAACCGAGTGGGTCGCGCACGAGATGGTCACCTTGGGTTCGGACGGCGAGCCCGTCCAGGAGCTTCTGGATGGCTCGAACAAGCCAGCTCGGGCTGGCAACATGCTCCATCAGTAGCAGCCGTCCACCCGGGCGGAGAACCCTTTGCCCTTCGCTAATCGCTGCCCGGTCGTCAGGAATTGAGCAGAGGGCGAGGGTGAAGACAACGGTGTCGAAGGTCTCGTCGGCAAACTCCAGAGCTTGGGCGTCGCCGATCCGAAGGTCGACCAGGCGCCCGAGTTGGTCCGCTCGCTGGCGAGCGACGCCGAGCATTGGAGCGCTGAGATCGATCCCGGTCAGGCGAACATCCGGTGGATAGTCGGCCAGGTTTCGCCCCGTACCGACGCCGATCTCCAAGACCTCCCCTTTGGCCTGGGAAGTAACCCACTTGCGGCCACCCGAGAACAACAGCCTTTCGAAGATCTTGATGTCGTTGTCGTATCTGGGCGCGAGCTTCTCCCATATGTGCCGAACACGTTCCGTTTCAAGCTCACGCGATCGCTTACCCATTTGGGGCAACGGTCGCGACCATATCGGGTTGCGACGCTTCCTCGTAGAGGCGCGGGCCAGTATCGTCTCGACGTTTAGGCTGGCTTGCGCGCACGAATCGGATAGCCGTACGTTCCAAATTGCCGCGCTTTATCCTCGCCAGTCGCACCAGCGAACGAGTCGATCCGAGGACCAAGCTCCACGTCGACCATCCCAGCGCCTCGGATCACCGTCTCCCACCCTGCACACGGCAGAGCCCCGGCAATTCAACCCGTCCAGAGATCGATGTCACGGAGCGCGCTCTCCGGAATCGGTTTTTCGATACACATATCGGCAATCATCATCCGTCCGCCAGGCCGAAGGATGCGGGCCACCTCCCGACACACGCCGAGCTTGTCCGGGCAGAGGTTGAACACGCCATTGCTGATCACCACGTCGGCCCAGCCATCTTCGATCGGCGCCTTTTCGACATAGCCCTCCCGGAATTCGACGTTTTCAAATCCGAGCTGCTTCGCCAGATGAGTACTGCGCTCGACCATCTGGGAGGTCATGTCGACGCCGACGACCCGACCGTCTTTACCGACGCATAGGGCTGCGAAGAAGGAATCCATTCCGCCGCCAGAACCCAGGTCCGCAACTCGCTCCCCAGCAGCTGGCGTCTCCCAATGAAACGGATTGGCCATGCCCGCGAATGCGTCACAGGCTTCGTCGGGGAGCTGATCGAGAATGGCGCGGTCGTAACCAAGCCGGATGGCGTGCATACGCCCGGTATGGAAATGGTACGTGCCTTTAGGTTTCTCCGCGACGTCCCGGTACTTCTTTTGGACTTCGTTGCGGAGTTCCTGGACATCGACCACATCAAGGATGTTTGCCATGAGTGCTCAGTCGGCAACCATACTAGAAGCTCCGCCCTGGGGCCCCGCGGAAGGGACGCCATTACTCTGCCGGCCAAGCAGGAAATAGGTGGTCATCTGACCCTTACCTTTGATGTCGATCTGACCCCGGCACTCGAACCTGTGCGTCAGCATTAACCGATGGTAGGTTTCCTCCGTCACCTGAATCCGTCCTGGTGCACCGGTTGACTCCATGCGGCTGGCGGTGTTGACGGTATCGCTCCAGACGTCGTAGGTGAATCGGTGACGGCCGACGACGGCTGCCATGGCCGGGCCGCTGTTGACACCGATGCGAAAAGCAACCGCCCATCCGTGTTGCTGGTTCAGCCCGTTGACCCTGTCCAGCATGTCGAGGGCCATGTTGGCGACGGCCTGCGCGTGGTCGGGCCTCGGCACCGGCAACCCGCCCACGAGGAGATAGGAGTCGCCCGTGGTGCGAATGGGCCGCAGCCCATGTTGCTGAGCCAACTCATCGAAGGCGCTCAGGAACTCATTGAGAACGGCGACAGTGACATCGGGGGGCTCGGCGGCGGAGCGCTCCGTGAAGCCGACCATATCGGCGAACAGCACGCTCACATCATTAAACCGATCGGCGATCGGATACTCCTGGCGTTTGAGCCGCTCGGCGATTTCCGGCGGAAGAACGTTGAGGAGCAGTCGCTCTGATCGCTGCATGGCCTGGTCACGCTGGATCCTGAAGTAGGCGAGGACGAGGGTGACGATGCCAGCCACGCCGCACAGGTTGAAGACGAAGAGCGCAGTCTGAGCACTGTACGGCAATGGTGGAATCGATCGAGCCAGCGGCTCATCGACCAAGGCGGATACCGCGGTCACTGCTACGAACCCGGCCAGCCAGGCCCATCCGGCCCGAGGCCCGAAGAAAACGAGAGCGCAGAGGGGAGCAAGAAATGACCACGTGATGACCGCGCTGCCCTTGACATAGCCACCGAGGCTCGCCTGAAGCAGCGCGGGTAGCAGCAAGATGAGCAGCAACATAAGCTCGCGGAGCCGCCCGAGTTCGCGGCTCCGCATCAGTCGCATCCCGACGAGAGCCGCTACCACCGTGAAGGCGCCCGGAACGGCGCCTGATAGAGGACGGCCCAGCAGGGCATACGCGATGGCCCACAGAAGCCCGGCGGCCGCCCCCGAAGCGGTGACCAGAAGGAACAATCCGGATGCGAAGCGGTCGTCGTCGCGCCCACCGGGTTTGGCGGCCAATTCGACCGCGCGCCGGGCCCATCGCGAGACAGCAGCTTTCATGACCCGAGCGACTCCATACGGTTCGCCGGTACCCGGCTACGAGGGTGCGTCTCGTACATGCGGACCGCGACAGTGGCCGCCCCGACCGCCGTGATGCCGGCCACCACCCAGATCGCCGCGACCAACCCGAAGAGGTCGGCGACCGCACCAGACAGGAGCGCGCCCGCCACGAATCCAGCATCGCGCCACAACCGGTAGACCCCGACCGCCGACGCACGCCAGGCCGGATGAGCCACGTCGCCGACGGCCGCCAGCAGCGTCGGATAAGCCATCGCGGTCCCGATACCGAGGCCGATCGCCCCGATCGCCCAGACGGCAAAGCCCTGCCCGACAGCAATCACAGCAAGGGAGACCGCCTGGACGGCCAGCCCGCCGGCGATCAGTCCCTTGCGGCCGATTCGATCGGAGAGCGCGCCCGTACCCACCTGGCCGAGGGCCCAGACAAGCGGGTAAAGAGCGACGAGCGAGCCGATTTGGACGAGCGACAGTCCTCGCTGAGCGAAGAACAGGGGAAACAATCCCCAAGCCATGCCATCATTCAGGTTGTTGGTCAGACCAGCCGCGCAACTCGCGGAAAGCGCCCGCTCACGAAGGCTCGTTTCGATGAAGATTTGGCGCATCGTGACCCTCGCATACCCTATTTTGCCGTCAGTCCCACCGCCTTCGAAGCGGGCGTGGCCACGCGTCTCGCGCACGAAGAAAACCGAGAGACCCAGTCCGAGACTCGCGTAGGCCACACCCAGGAAGAAGGGTTGCGGACGAAGGCCGGCATGTTGGGCGACGAACCCGGTCAGGTAGGCGGTTACCGCCAGTGCGCCATAGCCCGCAGCTTCGTTGAGGCCCATGGCCAGGCCTCGCCGTAGGGGACCAACGAGATCGATCTTCATGTTGACGGTCATCGACCAGGCAAGGCCCTGGTTGATCCCAAGCAGGACGTTGGCCAGGATCACCCAGCCCCAATTCGGAGCCCAGATCAGCAGCAGCGGCACGGGCAACGCTGCCAACCAACCGGCGAGCAGGACCGGTTTGCGACCAAAGCGATCCGACAGTGGCCCGGCGGCGACGTTGGTGAGGGCCTTGGTCACGCCGAAGGCAACGATGAAGGTTAGCGCCGCCGTTACTGCCGCGAGATGGAACACGTGCGTGGCGAGCAGCGGGAGAACGGTTCGCTCCTGCCCGAGCATGCCGCCGACCAGCGCATTGACACCGACCAGGAGGCTGAACTGGGCGAGGTTCGCCCGGAGTCCGAGCGCGATCGCGCGCGGGCTCGGTGCGGCTGCGGTCATCCGGCGGCGATCGGCCGCTTCGCCCTGCGCCAGGCGTCGAAACCGCCGTCCAGGACCGCCAGGCTCTGGCGCCCCTGTCCCTCGAGCAGGCTCGCGGCGGTCATCGCCCGCTCCCCGTGACCGCAGTAGATGGTGAGGGGCCCAGCTGGTATGGCGCCGGCCGCGGCCATGACGCTGCCGAGCTCCATGTGCTGGGCACCGGGAATGTGCCCGCCGGCCCACTCGCTTGCCTGACGGACATCAAGAGGCGTGCCTTGCGGCTCCTCGTTGACCTGGCGAATTGCAATCGTCGTAACGGGCAAGCCCGCCTCCTTCCAGGCGCTCATGCCGCCCGCCAGCTCACCCACCAGGTTTTCGTATCCGATCTTCAAGCACTGCTGGACGAGGTCGTGCCCATCCTGGTCCGGTGCGCGGACAAAAACCAATGGCCGGTCAGCCTGGATGATCCAGCCGAGCCAGGAGGCAAAGGCGGGACGCAGCGCAATCGACAGGGCGGCGGGGATATGGCCGCTGGCAAAATCCACAAACGGGCGGACGTCGATCACGATCGCCCCCGCTGCCTGGTGGCGGCGAACTTCGTCCACCGAGAGCAAGGCGAGCGCCGCTGGATTCACGCCATACAGACGGGCTCCGCGCTGGTTCACCGTCCGCAAGCGGAGGAAGTAGGGAGGGTAGGTGCCCAGACCAGCGAGGAATGTCCGGACGAACAGATCCTCGCTGGCTGCGGTAAACAGGGAGTTCTTGCGCCGCTCTCTCCCGAGGGTCGTCGTCAGCTGCCCACCAGTGCCGGCCGAACAGAACGAGCCCGCTCCATGGGTTGGGTA
>VBGO01000489.1 GCA_005882525.1 Chloroflexota bacterium | reverse complement strand
TCGACCAGGCCCGGCAGCACACGCAGGTCGTTGCTGGTGATGATGAGCTCGTCGGCGGACTGGCTGGCGAAGAGTTCGCGCACCGCGTCGATAAGTTGTTTCCGGTTGCTGTCGGTGTCAGTCGGTCCGATGATCCGGGCCACGATCCGGCACTCGAACTTGGACGCCTGGAGGGTCTGCACGATCAGGCTGTTGGGCTCGGTGCGGCCCAGGAGCACCGCCCGCACTGCAAGCGATTCGTGCAGCAGGAGGCGGGCCACCGTGACCCGCATCGCGATCAGGAATGCCGCGCCGATCAGGGTCGACACCACGATCAGGGGTCGGGTCATGACGTACGGGTCGAAGAAGAAGGCGAGGACGCCGGCCAGGCCGGCGAACGGCGTCGCCTTGATGACGGCAATCGCGCTCTGGGCTCGGCTGCTGGGGATCTCGAAGGCGTAACCGTTGACGAGGAAGAGGCCGATGACCCACGCGACGGCGTAGAGACCGGGGTCGACGATCGAGATGTTCGGCATGTGCGGCGGACGCAGAATCAGGTAGGCGACGAGGCAGCCCAGCCCGCCGGCGATCAGGTCGGCGATCGCCAGCAGGGCGCGACGCTCGCGGATGCTGATCGCAAACCGGTTCCTCGTGGCGTCGAGCGGCGAGGCGAGGATCTCAGCCACCAGGGTCTCGCCGTTGCGGACGTCCAGCGCGCTCACGACGGTTTCGCGGGGGGTTGGAGATTCAGATTGGTCTTAGCAAGTGTTTGCATGAGAGGCCTGGTGGCACGGGGTGCCGACGGATACTATATGCCGGCTGCGACGAGGGGAAGCGCGCACGCTTTCCGGTACAGGCAAGTTAACCCAACCAATGTCCAAGCATCGAATCAAGATCGAACTCAGCCTGCTGGTAATCGCCGCCCTCACCGCGGCCTGGTCAGCCTCCCTGCCGGCCACGGCTGCCGCGCCGAAGCTGATTGGGATCAGCAAGACGGTGCAAGCGCCCCCGACCAACGCGCGCCTGCGGCGCGAGGTTTTCGGATTCGTCAATGCCGGCAACCTGGGCAACGCGTCGGTCGGCTACCAGTCTTGGGATCTGAGCCTTTTGAGCACGGTCGCTTACTTTGGGCTCCACGTCAACAGCGGCAACGGATTCATCGTCCCCACCGACACGGCCTGGAACGTCTACCACTCGACGACGATGTCGAACTTCGTGGCCGCAGCGCATGCCAGCGGCGTGCGGGTCATCGTCTCGCTCAACCTGCATGACTTCAGCACCAGCTCCACCAACCAGGTGTGCACGGGACTGATCGCGGCCAACTACCGGAACACTATCACCGACGACGGAATCAACGTCAACTACGAAGCCACGATCGTGAACTGCGCGGCGTCGGGCGACCCCAACGACCCCGTCACGAGTCGCGATCGCCTGACCAACTTCGTCAGGGATCTGCGAGCCGCAATGCCGGCCGGAAGCTACCTCGCGATCGACACCTTCTCAGGTTCGGCCGAGGACAACCTCGAGTTCTTCAACGTCACGGGTCTCGCCCCGTACGTCGACGCGATGTTCGTCATGGCCTACGACATGGACTACGCGAACAGCACCGAGCCGCCGATCCTCTGCAGCCAGTACTGCATGAACCCCATGTCGCCCCTCAACACATATCGGTTCAACGTCACCAAATCGGTGGCGCAGTACACCGCCCTGGTTCCGGCGAGCAAGGTCATCCTCGGCCAGCCGTACTACGGTCGCTCCGCCTGCGTGCCGAGGAGTGACGTCGCGCTGCAGTACCCGACGAGAAACCTGGGCACGCCGACCTACCTGTCCGCTTCGACCATTCCGAGCCAGCACGGCGTGTCGAATTTCGTCACGCATCGCGANNNNCATGGAATGACTCGGACTTCGGATGCATCATCGAGCAGTACTACGACGACGTCGTCTCGCTCGGTGCGAAGTACGACGTCGTCAACGCCAACAACCTGGCCGGCGTCGGGTTCTTCACGCTCGACTATGGCGGTGGTGCGCCCGAGCTCTGGCATCTGATCGACAACAAGTTCGCGACGACAACGCCGTGGTATTCGGTTGGCGGCGTCTTGGCCTCGAGCCCGGCGGTCACGTCATGGGGCTTGAACCGGACCGACGTTTTCGGGCGCGGCACCGACAACGCACTCTGGCATCGCTTCTGGAATGGCACCGCGTGGAGCGCATGGGAGTCGCTGGGCGGCGTTTTGACCGCCAGCCCAGGCGCGGTTTCATGGGGACCCAACCACCTCGACGTGTTCGTCCGGGGCACCGACCATGCGGTCTGGCACCGCTCTTGGGACGGGACGAGCTGGGCGACGTGGGACTCGGTCGGTGGCATCGCGACTACGGCGCCCGAAGCCGCGTCCTGGGGACCAGGCCGGCTAGATGTCGTGGTCGGCGGTACGGACAACGCCTTATGGCACCGCTCGTGGAACGGCACGGCCGGGCGGAGTCGCGACCTCGGATCCGAGCGTGGTGGCGTCCGGGTCGGGCCGGATCGACGTCTTCGTCCGCGGCAGCGACAACGCCCTCTGGCACCGTTCCGGGGATGGCGCGGGCACCTGGAAGGCGTGGGAGTCGTTGGATGGAGTCCTGGTGGGCGCCCCGGCCGCCGCGTCCTGTGCCCCCGGGCACCTAGACGTCTTCGCGCAAGGGACCGACCGCGGGCTCTGGCAGAAGAGCCTCAACGGCACGCCCTGGAACGTCTGGACCTCGCTTCGCGGTTACTGGACTGGAAATCCCGGCGCGGTCTGCCCGCCCGGCGGCGGGGGCAACGTCACGCTGGTGGAGCGGGGGCCCGACCTGGCCCTCTGGAACACGAGCACGCCCGGCACTTAAAGTAGGCAGGTGCGGAGCCGGCTGATTCGGCAACTCTGCGTCGCGAGCATCGCTGTCCTGACCCTCGCGATCTCGCCGTCAGCGCCCAGGCCGGCCGCGCTCAAATTACAGCCCGTCGCGTCCACAGGCGCCTGGACCCAGTACCACCACGACGACGCCCACACCGGAACCGACACCTCGGTCCCGACCTTTACTGGCGTCACCACCGGCTGGACCTCGGCCGCCATGGACGGGGAGGTCTTTGCCGAGCCCTTGATCTTCAACGGCGTCGTATACGCGGCCACTCTGCAGAACACCGTCTACGCGTTCCGCCAGTCGGATGGCGTTTTGCAGTGTAGTAAGAACGTCGGTGCGCCTCAAACGAGCGGCTGGGGGTGCGGCAACATCAGTCCCACCGGAATCCTGGGGACCCCGGTGATCGACACGGCCGCCAACCGCATCTACGTCGTCGCGGAGATCACCGGCACGACGCCGACGTATCACCTGTTCGGCCTCGACCTCGCGAACTCCGGCAACGTCGTTTTCGACACGCCGATTACCCCGACAGGTTTCGACTGGAGGATCCAGCAAGAGCGGGCCGCCCTGTCCCTGCACGGCGGGTTCGTCTACGTTCCGTTTGGAGGCAGGCTCGGCGACTGCGGCTCCTACAACGGTTGGGTTGTTGGCGTGCCCACGAGCGGGACCGGCGCTCCGAACGTCTACAAGACCGCGGACCTCGGCAGCGGCCTGTGGGGCCCGGGCGGCCTCGCCATCGACGATGCGACCGGCAACGTCTTCGGAGCGACGGGCAACGGCGTGGCGGGCGGGTGCGCGACCATGGGTCAGAACGACTCCGTGGTCCGGCTCTCGCCGACCCTTGCCCTCCAGGACTTTTTCGCGCCCCAAGATTGGCAAGCAAACTGGTGCCAACCCGATCAAGACCTCGGCTCGGCCGAACCGGTCCTGATCAGCTCGA
>VBGO01000134.1 GCA_005882525.1 Chloroflexota bacterium | reverse complement strand
CCCTATTCCTTCATCTGGGAATCGATCCGTTGCTGTCCATGCTCTTGCTGATCCCTGTCTTCTTCGGCCTCGGTGCGCTCGTCCAATGGGGCATCGTCAACCGGCTGGCCGAGCGGGATATCACGCTGACGGTGTTGATGACCTTTGGGTTCGCCATCATCCTCGAAGGTCTCCAGGGAGCGATCTGGACCTCGTCGTACCAGGGCATCAAGACCAGCTATTCGCTTCAAAGCTTCCAGCTATTCACGCTGTACGTTCCGGTGGTCCGTCTGATGGCCGCCGGCGTTTCGCTGTTCCTGCTGGCCGGGCTCTATGCGCTGCTGACCTTCACCAGGCTGGGCCGGGCGATCCGAGCCACGATTCAAAACCGGACCAGTGCCCAGCTGGTCGGTGTCAACGTCCGGCTCGTGACCACCATCAGTTTTGCGATCGGGATCGCCGTCGCCGGCGTCACCGGTCCCTTGCTCGGCATGCTCTTCACCTTCTATCCGGCCACCCACTGGCTGTGGATCGGCAAGCTTCTCGCCATCGTGGTGCTTGGGGGCCTGGGCAGCCTGCGCGGCGCGTTCGTGGCCGCGATGCTGCTCGGTATCGCCGAGCAGGTGACCAGCGTGACGCTCGCTCTCAACTGGGCGCCCATGATCTTCTACGTCTTTCTCTTCGGGGTCCTCGTCGTCCGACCTCAAGGACTCTTCGGCGTGGTGGAACGCCAGAGCCTGTGAAGATCGAGCGGCGCCTGCGCCGCAGCTGGCCGTGGGCGGCGCTGGCCCTGTTTTTGGTGGTTCCCCTGGCATTGCCCGAGGGCTTCTACCTCGACCTGCTGATGTTTACCTTCATGTACGCCGCGATGTCGGTGGGCTGGGACATCATGGGCGGCTACGCCGGCTATGTTTCATTGGGTCACGTCGGCTTCTTCGGACTCGGTTCATACACCGCCGCCCTGTTGCTCGTGCATCTTGGGCTGCCGGTCTTCTTGACCGCTCCGCTGGTCGGCGTCATGGCATCGCTGCTGGGCGCTGGTCTCGGCTTCATCTCGCTCCGGACTCGGGGCCCAGCCTTTGTCATCGTCACCTTGACGTTCACCTACGTGGCCCAGCTCTTGATGCTCGACCTGAAGGGCGTGACCGGGGGAAGCCAGGGGCTATTCCTGCCGCTGCTCGATCTGCCGGCGAACCTCATCATCGTCCCCTTCTATTACGCCATGCTCGCGCTGCTGGTGATCGCTATCCTCGTCTCGATCGTGATCCGGCGGTCGAAGTTCGGCCTGGGCTTGATCGCGATCCGCGAGGACGAGGGAAAGGCCGAAGCCTCCGGCGTCAATACGTCGCTCTACAAGATCCTGGCGTTTGCAATCAGCGTCTGGTTCGCGGGAACAGCGGGCGCATTGCACGCTCAGTACCTCAACTACGTTGATCCCGACCTGGCCTTCGAACTCATCATCACCCTCAACCTCATCATCATGAGTCTCTTCGGTGGCCGTGGCATCGTCTGGGGGCCGGTGCTGGGGGCCTTTGTGATCTATCCGCTCTCTGCGTACCTCGTCTTTTTGCTTCCTTCCCGGCTGGCGGGCCAGCTGCATCTGGTTGCTCTGGGGGTTGTCCTGGTTCTGGTCGTGATGTTCATGCCGGACGGCGTCATTCGGACCTATCAGGCCTGGCGCCGGAAGGGGCCCAACGATTACCGTCCGGTCGAACCCCAAGCCTCGATGGCGGAGGCGGCCGGATGAGTGCTGCCATGGATCAGCGGGGTGGTCCGGCCCCACCGATCTCCGAACCCGACGCGAATCTGGTGATCCGTTCGGTGGGGAAGTCATTTGGTGGGATCACCGCGCTCTCGGAGTGCAGCCTCGAGGTGAAAGCCGGGAGCATCACGGCGCTGATCGGCCCTAATGGCTCGGGCAAGACGACCCTCTTCAATTGCGTGACGGGCTTTTATCGACCGGAGCGCGGGACGGTGCAATTCGGAGCTGCCCTGCTGAGCGGGCTTCGACCCAACGAGGTCGTGCATCTCGGCATCGCCCGGACCTTTCAGATCACGCGGATCTTCAAGAACATGACGGTGCTCGAGAACATGATCGTGCCCGTCCGGCAACTTGGTCTACGCACCCTCTTTACGGCCGGCATCAAGGGTCACGAGCGGGAGCGGGCCGAGGCCTTCCTGGAGTTCTTTGGCATCGCCTTCCTACGCAACGAACCGGCGGGCAGCCTGTCCTTTGGACAGCAGAAGCTCCTGGAGTTGGCGGCGGCGCTGATGGCCGAACCAAAGCTGCTCATGCTCGACGAACCGGCCGGCGGGCTCAACCCGCTGATGATCGACCGCCTGGCCACCTACATTCGAGAGCTCAACGGCGACGGGATGACGTTCCTGATCATCGAGCACAACATGGGCTTCGTCATGCAACTATGCGAGCCGGTCATCGTGATCCACCGCGGCCACGTGATCGCTTCGGGCACTCCGGCGCAGATACGAGCCGATCCGGCTGTCCTCGACGCCTATCTCGGAGACTGAGGATGCTGCTTCATTGCGAGCATGTCGTCGCCGGCTACGGATCGGGCGGTGACATCCTGCGCGGCGTCGATCTCGCCGTCGAGCAGGGTGACTTCGTCTGTCTGATCGGGCCCAATGGGGCCGGCAAATCCACCCTGCTCCGGACGATTTCCGGTCTCATCAAGCCGCGTCGCGGCCGCATCGTGTTCCGAGAGGAGGACATCAGCGGCCGCCGCCCCGATCTGCTGTTTCGCGACGGCATTGCTCACGTTCCCCAGGGTCGCAGTACCTTTCCGCAGATGACCGTCTGGGAAAACGTGCTCATGGGCGCGTATGCCCTGCGCGACCAACTGCTGGTCCGCCGAGGGCTTGCCCAGGCGGCCGAACTATTTCCGATCGTTGTCGAGCAACGGCATAAGGCTGCCGGACTCCTGAGCGGTGGTGAGCAGAAGCAGGTCGAGATCGCCCGGGCGATGGTGATCCAGCCGACTCTGCTCCTACTAGATGAGCCAACCCTGGGGCTCGAGCCGCGCGCGGCTCGGCTCGTGGTGGAGAAGATGCGGGTGCTCAACGAGCTCGGTACCACGATCCTCCTCGTCGAGCAGAATGCTCGGATGGGATTATCCGCGGCAAAGCGGGGGTGCATCCTCGAGCTGGGGACCATCAAGCTCGAGGGGAGAGGGGATCAGCTTCTCAACGACCCGCAGGTGAAGCAGCTCTATCTTGGCCGGGCCGCCGGAGTGGACGAAAACACCCCGGATGGTGCCGGCGCACGCGAAATGCTGTGAGCGGCATGGGGGAATGGGACGTCGTCGTCGCCGGCGCCGGCCACAACAGCTTGCTGACGGCGGCCTACGCGGCCCGTGCGGGTTTGAAAGTCCTGGTCCTGGAGGGTGCGGCACACATCGGCGGCGACACCACATCCGAGGAACTCACGCTGCCCGGGTTCACCCATGATCCCTGCTCCACGGCCCACAACCTGATCCAGAGCAACCCGTTGATGCGCAACGACGAATTGCAACTTGACCGATATGGGCTGCGCTACCTCTACCCCGACCCGGTGTTCACGATGCCGTTTCGCGACGGTCGCAGCATCACGATGTGGCGCGACGTGGAGCGAACCTGCGGGGAGCTGGCCCGATTTTCCGCGGCAGATGCGAACGCCTACCGTCAGCTGTTGGCCGACTGGCAGGATATGGCGCCCATCGTCAACGATGAGCGGGAGAATCCGCCGCGGCCCCCGCCGGAGGTTGCCGCCCGCACCGCCGGGAGTCCGTTGGGAGAGAAGTTGCAGGCGATCCGCCGGTCGACTGCGCTCGACATCATCGCGGAGCGCTTCACGGATGACTACGTGCGCGCGTTCTTCGCCTGGATCGCGTTCATGACGCTTCACCCGCTGGACGAGCCGGAGACAGGCCTGCTGGCGTTCTCGCTGGTGGCCGGGCGGCAGCGGTTCAGCTGGATCCTGCCCGAAGGCGGATCGATTCGGTTACCGGTCGCACTCGCGCGCATCATCGAGGAGAACGGTGGCACGGTTCTCACGTCGACGCCAGTCACCCGGATCGTCGTCGAAGGCGGGCGGGCGACCGGTGTCGTCACGGCCGACGGGTCGATCTACCGCGCGTCGAAGGCCGTCGTCTCCACCATTCACATCCGGCAGCTGCCGGCCATCATCGGTGAGGACAACCTGCCGGCGGCGTATCGGGCGGGCGTGGCCCGCTGGAAGCCGAGCCTGACCATGTTTGCCGCTCATTACGCGCTGAGCGAGGCGCCTCGCTTCAAGACCGAGTCTGGCCCGATCGAGAGTGTGACAATGGGCGGCCTCCAGTCGCTCGCCTCGCTCAGCCGGATGCTGTCCGCCTATCGCGAGGGCCGCCTGGACCTCGACGACCCGGTCTTCCTCGCCATCACCCCAACGGTGATCGACCCGTCGCGCGCGCCGGCTGGCAAGCACACCTTCAAGCTGATCAGCTTCCTACCCTACGAGCTGGCGGAAGGACCCGAGCACTGGGACGAGGTCAAGGACGACGTGGCGTCGCGACTATTCGAGCGACTGGCGCCGCTGACGACGAATCTTTCGGAGCGCATCGTGCTGGGCCGGCATGTCGACAGCCCGCTCGATCTCGAGCGCCGCAACCCGGCCAACTGGCGCGGGTCGTGCCACGGCGGTGCCAGCACGCCGGAGCAGAGTGGCTGGTTCCGCCCGGTCGAGGGCTGGTCCACCTACCGCACGCCGGTGGAAGGGCTCTATCAAACCGGCGCCTGCACCCATCCGGGCGGTTCGGTCTCCGGCCTCCCCGGTCGGAATTGCGCCGCGATTCTGCTCGCGGACCTCGGGTCCAGTCTCGACCAGGCAATCCAGGTAAAGGAGACAGTGAGGTGACGGTGGAAGCCAGCAACCGGGTCCAGGTCGCCGCCCACCACTGGCGGGCGCGCTTCGTCGCCAACGGCATCGACGTCAACGACTTTGACGCGACGGTGGCGACGACCACCGAGTGGAAAGATTGGGGTCCGAACTGGCAGGCGGTGGGCGAGGTCCACGAGGCGCTCGGACGCGCGGCGGAGGAGCACGGTCGCACCCTCTCGGCGACCGCCGGCTACCAGCGGGCGGCCTGGTGCTATCACCTCGGGAAATTCCTCTGGTTCGAAGATCTCACGCGCTACGGCCAGCTCCGCGACCGCGCCGTGTCGGTCTACCGCAAGACCCTTCCACACCTGGATCCACCGGCGGAGCGTCTCGAGATCCCGTTCGAGGGCCGCATCATTCCCGGGCATCTGCGGCGTCCTCGCGATGCGCGCCGCCGACCGCTGATCCTGATCGTGCCGGGGCTCGACTCCTCGAAGGAGGAGCTGTTTGCCATCGAGGAGGAGTTCCTCCGCCGCGGGCTGGCCACGCTGACCATCGACGGGCCCGGTCAGTCCGAGAACTCGGTGCACTTCCCGATCCGGGTCAACTGGGAATCGGTCATCACACCCTTGATCGACGACCTCCAGCGACGTGATCTGGATGTCGACCTGACCAAGATCGGGCTGATGGGGATCAGCATGGGCGCGATCTATGGCCCGCGCGCGGCGGCCTACGAAACGCGGCTGCGGGCGGTAGTCGGACTATCGGGGCCGTACAACCTCGGGGAGTGCTGGGACAACATCAATCCGCTGACGAAGGGCGGCTACATCTTTTACACGAAATCGCGAGACGAGGCCGAGGCGAGGCGCAAGGCGTACACGCTGAACCTCGAAGGCATCCTCGACAAAGTGACCCAACCGCTGCTCGTCATCCACGGCGCTCGGGACGGCCTGTTTCCTCCAGCGGACGCGGAACGGATCGCTCGCGAGGCACCCCACGCGACGCTCGTGATGTACCCGGACGGTACCCACGTCTGCAACAACATCGCGTATAAATACCCTGAGCGACACGGTTAGTCGGAGCTTTGTATAGAAGGTACGACGGCTTCGGGTTCTTTCTGTGCATTCGTCCGTGGAACCGCTCGGCATCAAGGGTTACCGTAGCCATCAACTTTGCGACGCGCGGGCCTCTACGACCCCCGATTCGAGCACGACGCGTGCGGAATCGGCTTCGTCGCCGATGCCGGAGGGCGAGCTAGCCGGGAGATCGTCGATGCAGCACTTGCCGCATTGAATCGAGTCCGCCACCGGGGAGCCGTCGCCGCCGACCACCGTTCGGGAGATGGAGCGGGGATCCTGCTTCCCATCCCTCAGTCCCTCTTTCGCGATTGGGCGCAGCGAGCGGGGCTCTTCCCTTCGGCCCCGCTCGGTGTTGCCATGGCCTTCCTTTCCAACGAACCGGGCGACGATGGCAACCGGCAGCGGCAGCAATTCCGGCAGCTGCTCGAAGCGGCGTGCCGTCAAGAGCAGCTGCAGGTCATCGGCTGGCGGGTCGTGCCCGTCGAGCCTGAGGCGCTCGGTGACGCGGCGCGACGCAGTGCCCCGCGGATCGAGCAGGCCATCATCAGCACCGCGGAAGGCGGGGGCGCTTTCGACGCCGAGGCGCGAGGTTACTGCGCCCGCAAGCGGGTCGAGCGGGCGATCGCCGCCTCGCGGCTGCGCGGGTACCTGGCGTCGATGTCGTTTCTGAGCCTGACCTACAAAGCGATGTGCGCGGCGGACCAGCTGGCGGCCTTCTACCCCGACCTTCGCGATCCGCGATTCATCGCTCCCTTCGCGATTTTCCACCAGCGCTACAGCACCAACACCGCGCCGTCGTGGGAGCGGGCTCAGCCGTTTCGGATGCTCTGCCACAACGGAGAGATCAACACCATCCAGGGGAACATCAACCGGATGCACGCCCGCGAAGGGCGGCTCGGCTCCGACTCGCTCGCCCCCGAAGCGGTGCTGGTCCCGGTCATCGATGAGACCGGGTCCGACTCGGCGATGCTCGATAACGCCCTCGAGCTGCTGGTGCAGGGAGGCCGCGACGTGCGGCAGGCGCTGGCCATGCTGGTTCCGGAAGCCTGGGAAGGTTTCGACGTCGACCCCGGCCTGCGTGATTTCTACCGCTATCACGCCTGCCTGATGGAACCGTGGGACGGGCCGGCCGGCCTCGTCTTCACCGACGGGGTTCGGGTCGGCGCCGCACTGGACCGCAACGGCCTGCGGCCGCTGCGCTATGCGGTATGCGAGGACGGCCTGGTCGCCTGCGCCTCCGAGGCCGGCGCCGTCGACCTGGGCGGCCACGGCCTGGTCCGTCGAGCCAAGCTCGGTCCCGGAGAGATGCTCTGCGTCGATCCACAGAATGGCGGGCTGCAGGAAAACGAGGCGATCAAGCGCCGGCTCGCGGCGCAAGAGCCGTACGGTCGGTGGCTGGATGAGCAACTGCACCCAGCCGACACGGGGGAGCCGGCCGAGGACATCCCGACCGACCTCGTGGCCCGCCAGGCCGCCTTCGGCTACACCAAGGAGGAGTTCACCTACGTCTTGCGCCCGATGGCGAGCCAGGGCAAGGAGCCGATCTTCTCGATGGGCGACGATACCGCGCCATCGGTCCTGGCCCAGTCGCCGCGGCTCCTCTACAGCTATTTCAAGCAGCGGTTCGCGCAGGTGACGAACCCGCCAATCGACCATCTGCGCGAGCGGCTGGTGATGTCGCTGCGCACCTATCTTGGCCCGCCGGCCCCGTTGCTCTACGACGGTCCGGCTGCCGCCCGCCTGGTTCAGCTCGATTCATTTGTCCTCTATCCGGCAGGGCTGGAGGCGCTGCGCTCGCTCGAAGCCCCCTTCACGTCGAGTGACCTCGACGCGACCTTCCCCGTCGCCGACGGCGCGGCGGGACTCCAGGCCGCCTGCGAGCGGCTGGCGAGGGATGCCGAGCAGGCGGTGCGCGCCGGGGCCACCATCCTGGTCGTGTCCGACCTGGCGGCCAGCCAGGCACGCGCGCCGGTCCCGGCGTTACTCGCGGTCGGGACCGTGCACCACCAACTGATGCGGCGGGGGTTGCGCGGCCGGACGAGCCTCGTGGTCGAGACGGACGAAGCCCGCGAGGTCCACCACGTCGTCTGTCTCCTCGGCTATGGGGCGCAGGCGATCTGTCCGCGGCTGGGATTGGCATCGATCGAGGCGCTGGCGTCGGCCGGCCACCTCAAGGGCGACGCCGGCGATGGGCGGGCCGCCCAGCAGCGCTACGTGGAGGCGCTCGAGGACGGCACCCTCAAGGTGATGGCCAAGATGGGGATCTCGACGCTCGATGGATACCAGGGGGCGCAGATTTTCGAAATCATCGGGCTCGATGAGGGCCTCGTCGAGTTCGCCTTTGCCGGATCGCGCTCGCCGCTCGGCGGCGCGACGTTCACCGACCTCGGTGAGCAGGTGCTGGCGCGCCACGCCACCGGCTTTGGGGCGGCCTCGCCATCCCTGGTGAGTCCGGGCTTCTTCAAGCATCACAAACAGGGCACCGAATACCATGCCACGAACCCGGACGTCGTCGACGCGCTCCATGCCGCGGTGCCGGCCCAGGAGGCAGCGGCGCCGGTGAAGGCGACGGCCGCAGCGCTGGTGAACGCGACGGGGGCTGCGGCGAAAGAGATGTCGGCGGCGCACGCCCTGCAGCGAGCGGTGGCCACCGGCCCGGACGGCAACGGCTATCCGTCGTACGAGCGCTTTGCCCGGCTCGTCAATGAACGCCCGCCGACCCATCCACGCGATCTGCTGGCCATCCGCCCGGGCGGCCCGCCACTGCCGCTGCATGAGGTCGAGCCCGCCTCGGCGATCGTCCGGCGATTCTCGACCGGCGCCATGTCGCACGGCTCGATCGCCGCGGAGGCGCACGAGACGATCGCGATCGCGATGAATCGGCTGGGCGGTCAGAGCAATACGGGAGA
>VBGO01000160.1 GCA_005882525.1 Chloroflexota bacterium | reverse complement strand
GGCGAAGCCACCGAAGGAGCAGCCGAAAGCCGCCGCAAAGGATGGCGTGGAGGCGAAGCCACCGAAGGAGCAGCCGAAAGCCGCCGCAAAGGGCGGCAAGGAGTCGAAGTAGCGTGGCCGACAAGCTCCACGTCGATATCGTGACCGTCGAAGGGCGCAGGTTCCGAGGCGACGCGGACTTTGTGGTCGCGCCTGGCTCGGAGGGCGAGCTTGGCGTTCTTCCGCGGCACATCCCGCTGCTCACGCCACTGGCCGCCGGATCGGTGAGAGTCCGCAACGATGGCGAGGAGCAGTTGTTCTTCGTGTCCGGCGGATTTCTCGAGGTGCGCCCCGACCAGGTCACGGTCCTGGCGGATTCGGCTGAGCGGGCGGACGATATCGACGAAGCGCGGGCAGAGGAGGCCCGCCATCGCGCCGAGAGTCTGCTCCAGCAAAAGCTGTCCGACGCCGACCAGGCTGCCGCCTCGGCCGCTCTGGCCCGGGCAGAAGCCCGGCTCCGGCTGGCTGAGCTCCGCCGTCGCCGACGAGTTTGAATCCACTTCAAATCTGATAGCCACCGTTTCCGAACACCGGCACTGCGGACTGTTACCCTAGGGGGTCAGTGGCGCAGCTCCTGATCGAGGGGGGATCCCGGTTGGTCGGGCGCGTACCCATCAGCGGTTCCAAAAACGCCGTGCTTCCGATCCTGGCCGCCTGCTTGCTGACCGATGAGGAATGCCGGCTCAAGAACGTGCCGCGGATCGAGGACGTTTCGACCATGACGCGGCTGCTGGAGGCGATGGGCGTCCAGATCCGCTGGCTGGATCCGCAGCAGCTTCAGGTCAACGCCCAGCGGCTGCTCCGGAGCGAGGTGCTGGCGGCGATGGCGAACCGGATGCGGGCCTCCTTCCTGCTGATGGGGCCGCTGCTGGCGCGGCGGGGCGAGGCCCGGGTGGCCAAGCCGGGCGGGGACGACATCGGCATGCGCCGGGTCGAGCAGCACCTCCGCGGCTTGCGCCTGATGGGCGCCCGCGTCGAGCTCGAGGACGGTGAATACGTGGCCCGGGCGGACCGCCTGAGAGGCGCCACCATCCATTTAGACATGCCGACTGTGACCGGGACCGAGAACCTGATGATGGCCGCGGCCACCGCCGATGGCATCACCACGATCCACAACGCGGCGCGCGAGCCGCACGTCGTCGACCTGGCGATGTTCCTGGGCAAGATGGGGGCCCGGATCCACGGGATCGGCTCGGACATCCTGCAGATCGAGGGTGTTCCCGAGTTGAGCGGCGCCACTCACCGCGTGATCCCCGACAACATCGAGGCAGGGACCTACGCCTTCGCGATCGCCGCCACCGGCGGTGAGGCCGTGCTCGAAGACGTCGAGACCGCCGACCTTCGGGCGATGATGCTCAAGCTGGGGGAGGCGGGCGTCGAGGTGGAGGACCAGACGCACAGCCTCTGGGTCAAGGGCAACAGCCGGCTGCAGCCGGTCGACGTGACCACCTGGCCTCATCCCGGATTTCCAACCGACCTGCAGGCGCCGTTTGTCAGCCTGATGACCCAGGCGCAGGGACGTTGCGTGGTCTCCGAAGCCGTATTCGAAAACCGCTTCCAGCACGTGCCCGAGCTTCGCAAGCTCGGTGCCGACATCTATGTGGAGGGCCGCAGTGCGATCGTGTCCGGCCCCAGCGCCCTGCACGGCGCCGCCGTCACCGTGCCCGATATCCGATCCGGCGCGGCCCTCGTGGTCGCCGCACTTTGTGCTGAAGGGACGACCGCGCTCGACAACATCTATCACCTGGACCGCGGCTACCAGGAGCTGGTGGGCAAGCTCGAAGGCCTGGGGGCCCACGTCACGCGCGTCGACGGCGAGGCGGGCGACGTCCGTCCCGATCTCTCCAGGGTCGTCGGGGATTGACGCGGCGTGCTCTCAAAAAAAATTGGCATCGATCTGGGGACCTCGACCGTGCTCGTTTACGTCAAGGGGGAGGGCGTGGTCGTGAATGAGCCGGCCGTGATGGCAACCGATGAGAAAGGCGCACGGGTACTGGCGGTCGGCCGCGCCGCCTCCGAGCTAGTCGGTCGCGGCGGGAAAACGCGGGCGGTCCGGCCGGTGCGCGACGGCAATGGCGTGGATTACGACGTGGCCGGGCCGATGCTGCACCACCTGATCGGCCGCATCGTCGGCCGCCAGCGCATCTTCCGGCCGGACGTGATGCTCTCGGTGGAGCCGATGGTCACCGGCGTGGAGCGCCGGGCGGTGCTGGAGGCCACCATCCAGGCCGGCGCCAAGACCGCTTACCTGATCGACAAACCGATGGCCGCGGCGATCGGCGCGCGCGTTTCGGTGGCGACCACCGACGGGATCCTGGTCGTCAATCTGGGAGCCGGATCCACCGAGCTGGCCGCGATCGCGCACGGTGAAATGCTGGCGATGGAGTCGATCCGCACCGGCGGCGATGCTCTCGACCGCGCCATCGACGCCGCGGTCTTGACGCAACATAGCCTGCGACTGATGCCCGGCGAAGCCGAGCGCTTGAAAATCGAGGTTGGTTCGGCGAGTCCACCGGCCGCCGATAGCGGGCTCGAGATCAGCGCTGCGGATGACGGGGGTCGGCGGGTCGCCCTCCGCGTGACGGGCGCCGAGGTGCATACGTCGATCCAAGATGCGCTAGGTGCGATTGCCGCCGGTCTTCAACGGGTGGTGGCACAAATCCCGGAGACCCGCCGCGCCTCCGTCAACCGCAACGGCGCGGTCCTGACCGGTGGCGGGGCGCAGCTCCGCGGCATCGCGGAATTTCTCGCGCTTCGCTCCGGCATCCCGACGCGGGTGGCGCGCGACCCCCAGAGTTGCGTCGCGGTGGGGACCGGGATGGCGCTCGACAACCTCCAGGTGATCCGCCGCGGACAGCACTACATCACATGAGCATCGAGCCGCGACCGTCCTCAGGGGTGGCGATCGTGCTGGGCGGCGGCGTCCGCGAAGCGCTGATGGCCCAACCCGTGCTGCGGGCCTGCGACGGCGCCACCGTCTTTGCCTCGGCCGACGCGGTCGGAACGCTGCTCGGCCTGCCATCGGTCGGCCGCGCCTTCGTCTTCGATGATTCGCCCGCCGAGCTCGTCCGCGTCTTTCGACGCCTACGCACCAATGCGGTGCAGACGGTCGTCGTGCCGTTCCCTGCCCGGTTTGTACACCTGGCACTGGCCTACTTCGCCGGTGTGCCCCGTCGCCTGATGGCGACCGGGATGAATCGTTGGGCTGCGACCGAGCGGGTGCCGGCCGTCAAGGGCATGCATCCGGTCGAAGCCAACTGGCGTCTGGCGGCGGTCGCGAGCAACCGGCCGGTTCTCGCCCCGGGCGATGCGCCCTCTCTCCGGCCGCCGGACGCGGTGCGCAGCCAGGCGATGGCGCGCTGGCCGGCGTTCATCGGGAGCGGGCGGCGCCCGCTGGTCTTGATTCCCGGTGGCGGTGGCTGGTCATCGCGGCGGTCAGGTGGCATCTGGCCGGCCGAACACTTCGCGGTCGTCGCCAACCAGTCGGCGGCGGAACGCATCGTGATCCTGAGCGGGGCTGCCGACCAGCGGGTCGTCCGCGAGACGCGCGCGGATATCGCCAAGCCGACACTCGTCGTCAATCTCTCCGAGATCACCGTGGACGAGGTCGCCGTCATGAGCGAGCTCAGCCTTGCCGTGATTGGCCATGATGGTGATGCGCTCCACGTCGCCGCGGCGGCCGGCGCCCTGGTGCTCGCCGTGGCTCGCCGGCCCGACATTCCGCCGAGAGGCGAACGGGTCAAAACCTTCTGGACCGATCACTTCGAACGGTTCCCCGCCCGGCAGGTCGTGGAGGCCCTCTCCAAGCAAGCCCGGATCGATACCTACGCCTGAGCTGACGGCGCCCGGCGGACTGCCGCTTCGCGTCGGCCTCGATGCCCGGGCCCTGACCGACGATGCGACCGGGGTCGGCCGCTACATCCGGTCGCTGATCGCGGCACTCCAGGAGAGTCACGGCGTCGAACTCATGCCCTATCGCGATGGCGGGCCGCGGTTTCTCGGGCCGCAGATGACCTTACCTCTCCGGATGCGCCGGGAGGGGGCCCAGCTGATCCACGGTCCGGCCAACGCCTTGCCATTGCTCCCGGTCGGGCTTCCGGGCGTCGTCACGATCCATGACCTGGCGATCTACGACCACCCGGAGTGGTTCCCCGCGGGCCAGTGGTTCGCCACCAGGGTCGTAGTGCCGCAGTCGGCCCGGCGGGCCCGCGTGATCATCTGTCCTTCGGAGGCGACCAAGCGTGCGACGGTGCGCATCTTCCGCGTCGACCCCGACCGTTGCCGCGTGATCCCGCACGGGGTGGAGACCGAGTTCAGTCTTCCACTATCGACCGAAATTCGCGCCGAGGTCACTGCGCGTTATGCGCTGCCTCCCCGCTACCTGCTCCAGGTTGGCACGGTGCAACCGCGTAAGAACTACGTGACCAGCCTGCGTGCGCTGAAGCGGATCCCGCTTGCGCAGCGGATCCCACTCGTGGTCGTCGGTGGCTTTGGCTGGAAATATGACGCGGTGGTCGAGGCGGTTCGCGACCTCGAACTGCGGGACTGGGTGCGCTTCGTGGGCTACGCCGGCATGCCGGACCTGCCCGCCCTGTACCAGATGGCCCAGGCGGTCGTGTTCCCTTCCCTCGACGAGGGCTTCGGGCTTCCCGTGCTGGAGGCGTTTGCCGCAGGGACCCCAGTGGCCGCCTCGAACGCCGGCGCCATCCCGGAGGTCGCCGGCCCTGCGGCCCTCCTCTGCCGGCCCGACGACGACGAGAGCCTGGCGCAGAATCTGCTTCGACTGATGACGGATTCCCAACTGCGCGAGCGTCAGATCGCGGCGGGCCGCGCCCGCGCGGCGCTCTACACCTGGTCCGCCAGCGCCGCGGCCCACCGTGCCGTCTACGAGGCTGTCGTCACCGGCTGAGGCTGACGGGCCGCCGCATCGAGGACGCGCCAGGTTTTGCTCGCCGCCGCTTCCCAGCTGAATTCGGCGCTGCGGGCGCGGCCTGCTGCGATCAGGCGCTGCTGCAAGCCGGCGTCGCTGGCCAGCTCGAGCATTGCCTGGCTCCAGGCTCCGGGGTCGTCTGGACTGAGCAGGATGCCGGCCGGGCCAACGACCTCGGGGAGTGCCCCAGCGGTCGATGCGACGACGGCGGTGCCGCAGCCCATCGCTTCCAGCGCGGGGAAGCCGAAGCCCTCGAAACGTGACGGCAGCGTAAGCGCGATGGCACCCGCGTAGAGGGCGGGCAGGTTATCGGCCGAGACATAGGGCAGCACGGTGACGGAGCTTGAACCGCTTTGCGGGTCGTGGCCCGGTCCGGTCAGCAGCAGGCGCGCTTCGAGGCCTCGCCGGCGGGCGTCGACGAAGGCTCGGCGCAGCATCCCGAGGTTCTTCCGCGGATGATTCCGTCCGACGTAGAGGAAGTACGGATCGGTGATATTGAGCCGTCGCAGCACGTCCGCCACCCTGGATGCGTCCTGGGGTCGCATCCGCGGGTCGAGGCCGGAGTGCACCACGGCGATGCGGCCGCCGGGCACGCCGTAGAAGCGGGCCAGGTCGTCCGCCGTCGATTGCGACACGGCGATCAGCCGGCTGGCATGACGCGCCGCATAGCGGGTCGTCGCCTCCAGGTACCAGCGGGCGGTCCGCGAATAGGATCGGGGCTCGTGCCGGTGGCCGAGGTCGTGGATGGTGACCACCGACCGAAGCCCCAGCGCCACCGGTAAGACGTGGCTCGGAATGAAGGTCACGTCGGGTCGCTCCCGCCGCAGCGCCTGCCGCAGTCGCCAGTGTGTCCACAGCCGGGGAAAGGGGATGCCGCGCCACTCGATGCCTGCCGGCAGCCAGGCGGGCGCCTCGACCGCATTGGCATAGAGCCGCATCGTTCGGGTGCCCCTGATGGTGGCCAGGGCATCGATGATGCTGCGGGCGTAGATCTCCGTCCCGGTCAACTGCGTGCGCACGGCGGGGGT
>VBGO01000141.1 GCA_005882525.1 Chloroflexota bacterium | reverse complement strand
ACACCAATGGTCTGCTCCGCCAGTACTTCCCCAAGGGCCAAGACCTCAGCCACTACGGGCCGACTATCTCGCATTCGTATCAGCCCAGATGAACCGCGCCGCCCACGCAAACCCTGGGCTGGCTCCGGCCCAGTCAAGCCTTGCAGCGTCTACTCTCGGACGCGTCCCAGTCGGCCAATGTTGCGTCGACCGATTGAATCCACCAACTCAAAACCGGCGATTCTTGCGGGTGCTCTTAGCTCGCCCGGTCACAGCCGTGTCACAGATTTTCTAGCGCAGAAGACCGCCCAAGCCGCCAACCCTGGGGCCAGAATCCCCCGCGGGCGGGCAGCTGGGGCGCTGACCATCGCGATCGACACTCGCGAGAAGTACGGCTGGAAGTTCGCTGGTCGGCCGCTGGCAATCGAGCGCCGGGCGCTCCCGGCTGGTGACGACGTCGCCATCGTGGACGAAGCCGTCGTGGCTGTAGTCGAGCGAAAGACGCTGGAGAACTTAGCCACCTCGCTCTCCGATGGCGGCCTGGCTTTCCAGATGCAGCGTCTGGCCGAAGTCGCTAGGGCGGCGATTGTGGTGGAGGGTGACTACCCGGATCTGTTTCGCACTCAACCTGGTCGCGGCTCCTGGCTGGCGGACATGCTCGGCCGCCTCGCTGTCCGCTACCCAGAGGTGCCAGTCATCTTCTCCGGCTCCCGCAGATTCGCTGAGGAGTGGGCATACCGTTTCTTGGGGGCTGTCGCCGCTGATCGGGTCGAATCTTCTTAGATCGCAGGCCGGCTGCCCGCTTCTCATCCGTCCGTTCGAGCCTTCGACGTGATTTTCGAACCGGACAGGCTCGGCGAGGTAACGCTGCAGGGTTGGCGCGTACCCGCCCACGAGCGAGTCGCTTGCTTGGGAGTCAATCGATGGAGTGACGTAATTTCGAACCCAACGCGTGCCAATTGTCATATGTGGACTAGGCGCGATTCGTGCTCTGATCGGGCCATAAGAAAAGGGGGGCCGTTCCTGAGGACGGGCCCCCTTTTGTCGCGCTTGACTAAAGTCTCAAACCCGGGCGGGCTGCGTGATATCGGCGAAGGCGACCTCGAAGATTTCAACCTTGACGTCGGCTGCCCCGGCAGCTTCGGCGGCATCCCGGCGAAGACCGCTGACCTTTGATTCGCTTCCTTCCAGGTCGGCCAAGCTGTCCCACATACTGGACACGGTGCCCCGACCCGTCATCCTGTCGACGTTCATGATCAAGCCCCGGTAGCCCTTTTGGGCCTTGAGCGTGGGCAGCGACTTCTCGATGAACTTGATCGCGCCGTCGATCTTCTCAGGATCCCCGGCCACTGCATTGAGTCTGACAAAGGTGCCGGCCTTGGGCGGCTGCGCCCGATCCTGGATCACCTGTTCGAACCGCTCGACGTTTACGATCGACCCGCCCATCGCTGCCGCCGACTGGGTGCGAGATGTCATGCCCATTTGCTCGCTGGCACTGAGCGCCTGAGCCGTCTCCCATAACGTGATACCAACCGCGGCGCCAGTTTTGCGATCCACTAGCAGCACCTGGCCGGCGTTGCCCTTCGCCGCCTTGGCGGCTGGTACTACGTTCTGCGTGAAGTACGCAATACCCTTCTCGATCGCGTCTGGCGGACTCTGGACTCGCGTAACGCGTACGTACATCGGCGTCACCCCCTTTAGTGTTGGAAAACGAGTGACTCGGATACCGAGCCAGTACCAGGCCCAGCGTACTCCGATCTCTCTAGGCGCTGACACGACACATGATCCGCTTCCCGAGCAGGCGGCTTCTTAAAGCGGTTCATTTCAGTCCGCGGCGAACAGCTTCTGCATCGCGTCGGCGAGATGCTGCAGGGGGCTATGTGCATGTGGAGCGGCTCACCCTGCCGCCCTCCGACCCCTTGATGGTGGACGAGCCCAGCATTCGTCTGGAGGTAGCTCGATTAATCCGCCAGCACCAGCCGCGCTGGATATCCGGGGCGCATTCCTGACTATCGATTATGTCCGCTGGCAGAACTCATCGATCAGCGGTACGACTGTCTCGGGCGCATCCTCTTGTATGAAGTGGCCCGCATGCGCGAGTTCGTGAACGGTTCCGTGCGGAAAGAATGCCCGGAAGCCCGCCAAGGCGAGATGGGGCCAGATCGCATGGTCCTGCATGCCTTCGATCATCATGGCGGGGATGCCGGCCTGACCAAGTTTGTGGAGGCCGGGCAGTGCAGCGAGCAAGGTGTCGCGGATTCGGTCGAGGTGCAGCCCGTCTAGTGGAAAGGCGATTGCAGCTCGGCATTCCTCAGCGGTGGGGGAACGCCGCAGCGTTGGCGCGTAGCCACGTGTTGGTTACAACCTCGCGGCGTTGCATGCCGAGCATCATCATGATCGCGCCTACCAGGTGACGGAGATTACTGAGAACGGCGTCGAGTTGTCCGCCCTCGTTGAGGAGCGGGCTCCGAATGGATTCAAGGAGCTTTCCGACGTTATCACCCGTCAAGAGCTGGAAGAGATCGCCGACGAATACAAGCGGATCGGTGGCTTCGACGTTGAGCGACTGAACAATCGCACGTCGTTGTCGGTGTCGTCACCCCTCCCGCGTGCGTCGACAACCGGCCCCACCGTGGAGGACTGATACGCTCGATGGTCGGAATTTGCCGGCCTGTTGAGCCGAGGCGAGCGACGGATCGATTCGAGAGGACGTGGATGCGATCGGGCTGAAGTGGTCTCTCGCAAGAAGTGAAATCCGATTCGCGAACCTCAGTATCCAGTGTGTGTGTCACCCTCCAAAATGGGCGGCAGTTCCCGCCCGGGCTCTCAACCCACGATGCGTCGGCTCCAAATGATCGTTTTCTAGCCAGATCCTTTCGGATCATTCCTAGGTTTGGAATTTCACACGGATGCTGACGCCCTGCGCCGGGTCACAGCCGTGTCACAGACTCGCGGAACCAGGACGGGAGGACACGCAAGGACACGACGAAGCGGCGAATCATGTACAGGAGGGCACTGGAGGACCCGCCGGGATACTGAAGGACACGTCACCGTGCCGGTTCGGGACCGTGAGGCTCGTAGCCGACCCTCGCGTCCTCATGCATGAGCAGCGTGCAAGAGATCGTGTCCTGAAGAGCCACCAACGTCCCGCTGCTGGAGGCCGAAGAGCTGTCGTGGGTGCAGCACTATATGTAGTGCTTCAGCTGAAAGTCGGCTCAAGTCCATCCTGCCGCTCGAATCGTGAGGTCCTATGGTGCCGCTGGCTCGCTCATGCACTGAGGCCCAGGATTCAAAATCCCGGGCCTCGCCACCGTGTTAGCCACTGGTTATTACGTCGTGCGCAACGGCCCGTCGGAACTGGCGGTGTTTATCGAGTCGGCGTGCCGGTGCACGACCTTCCACGCTCCATCCTCACGTCGGAAAGTGGTGGTGACCCGGAGATCAAAGGCGGTGAGCGGACCGCCTCCGACCCGGAGACTCCCGTGCTCCACCTCGTAGATCGTTGCCAGCTCGGCCGTCACGTAGGTGGCGATTCGTTCGAATCCTGAGAACTCGCCGTCGCTGAGTCGTGAAGACGCGTAGTCCAAGGCTGCCGAAGCCCTTTCCCAGCCCCGGACGGCCGGACCGAAGGGATTCGCGAGCACCACGTCTTCTCGTTGGGACCAGAGCGCTTTGAACGGCCGCGGATTCCCGTTGACGAACTCGTCGGCCAGTGTCTGCCGGTATCGCTGAACAGTGTCGTCGAGGTCTGTCATCTCGTTGATCGCCATCCTCCGCCTCCTTGCCAAATGGGGATGAGGCAAAGGTCACTTATGTCAAGCGCGCTTCGCTAGAGGGTGGGCACCCGGGTCTTTCCGTCCCCCAACCCTTGCGTCAACTCTCCGCGACCGACGATCTGGAGTTTGTCGTAGACGCGCGCGAGATGGCCCTCGACAGTCTTGAGCGTCACGTACAGGGCCTGAGCGATCTCCCGGTTCGTGTGGCCCTGGGCGGCGAGGCGCGCCACCCGCAGCTCGCTCGGTGTGAGCGCTTCGACCCCGGTGCGCCACTCACTTCGGGGCCGTGCTCCAGAGGCCGTCAGCTCCTCGCGGGTCCGGGCGGCCAGAGCTCTGGCGCCGCAGCGCGCGGCCAGATCGAGCGCTTCGGACAGCGGCTCGCGAGCGTCCGCACGATGCCCTTGGCGGCGCAGCGCCGCTCCGAGCTCGCACAGCGAGTGCGCCCGCTCGAGTTGGGCCGGCGAGCCGCGGAGGACTGCAACGGATTCCTCCAGCACCGCTAGCCCCGTATCGTCCCCATGCATCAAAGCGGCGACGCGGAGGGCGATGCCAAGCGCACGTGCGGCCCCGAAAGCCCGAGCATCGGCCAGCTCCTGGTTGGCCAGTTCTTGCGCCTGCTCTCGCTCGCCAAGCTGAAGCAGTGCCAGGGCGGCGCCGGAACGGGCGTGCAAGAAGCCGTTGTCGTGCATCTCCAGCCCCCAGGTCTCGGGGCTGTAAAGCTCGCGGAGCTTCTCGAAGTCCGCCAGGGCCTCAGCCGGACCTCCCTGCGCCAGCCGCAGCCGGCCGCGGGCCGCGAGCGCGATGACCGTGCTGAGGTCGGCCGGGAGCTCGGCCAGGCGCAGTTGATCCAGAACTGCTTGGGCCTCGTCGAGCTGTCCCGCCTCGATCCCGACGTCGATCAGCACACTCGCCAGCAGTCGAAGGCCCGGAGCGAAACCCAGGCCCTCCAAGACTCGCAGGCTGATGCGGGCTGCCGAATCGGCTTCCGGCAGCGCCCCTAGGCGAGCGCTCAGCAGACCGAGCGTCGTGAAGGTGGTGAACAGGCCACGGGCACTTCCCGACCGTTCGACCTCGGTCCGCATCGAGGCGAGCACGGTCTGGGCGGTGTCGTAGCCCTCCGCAAAAATCAGGGCCCAGGCGGCAGGCCCGCGCGTGTCCCAGTTCTCGCCGGCAGCGTCTCGCCTGGCGAAAGCCTCCACCAGCGGTGCCCGCACGTTCGTCGCCGGCCGGCCCTGGATCCAGAGCCCGACCATGCCCTGCGCGAAGAGGTAGTCTGCTGTGGCATCCGGGCTCTGCTGGTGGCCGGCGAGCCGCTCGAGCGCGGGCAGGACCCGTGAGGCGCGCCGCGCCACGCGCAGGCCGGCTGCCACGACCTGGGCTTCGAGCTTCGCCTGCAGGTCAGTTTCGTGGTCGCCGAGCTCTGCCAGCGTGGCCTCGCTCACGTCGACGGCCTCCACCCAATGAAAGAGATCCGCCTGGGCGCGGGCGAGCTGGAGTCCGATCTGGGCGCGCTGTCGGCGGTCATCTGTGAGCTCTCTCGCCCTGTCAAGGTGCTCGAGGGCCATGTCCTGCCCGGCAAGCTCCTCGGCGCGCCCCAGATCGAGCAGCAGCGGTACCCGCTCTGCCGGCGGTGGCGGCTCCGCCAGTGCCCGCCCTAGCAACGTCGCGGCAGCCAGTGGGGCACCACTTTCGACCGCCTCCGCCGCGGCTTCGCGAAGTCGTGCCACCACCCAGGCGTCAGCCGAGGGCTGGACCTGGAGGAGGTGGGCACCCACTCTTCCGGGTGGCGCGCCCTCACCGTGGAGGTGGCGCGCTGCGGTTCGATGCGCAATGTCGCGCTCGTCGCCGGCGAGTGATGCCTCCACCGAGTCGCGCACGATCGGATGCAGGAAGCGGGGAGGACTGTCGGCCGCCAGGATCTCGAGCTGGACGAGGGCTGCGGCCAGGCGCGTGGCAGCCTCGAACCCCAGGCCGGCCAGGGCGGCAGCGTGGCGCAGCTCGCAGCCGTCTCCGAGCACCGCCAGTGATTGAGCAAGGCGCAGCGCATCCCGGTCGAGGCGGCGGATCCTCGCCGCAACATGACGAGTGACCCCGTCGCGGACGTTCTCCATCGGCGTCTCGGACGGTTCGACTCCGCGAAGCAGCTCCGTCAGGTAGAAAGGGTTGCCGCCACTGGTCCGCCAAAGAGCCGTGCAGAGCTCGCCGCTGACTTCGATTCCGGCAGTGCTTTGAACAAGGTGGCGGCGCCTTCCGAGAGGAGCCTTGGCCGCAACACTGTGGCCTCTGCTCGGATTGCTGCCAAGGGGGCTGGCTCCTCAGCCGGCCGGGACGGCCGCAGGGCGATCAGCAAGCTGAGTGCCAGTCCTTCGACTCGTGGCGCGAGGTAGGCGAGAAACCGCAGCGAGACTAGGTCCGCCCAATGCGCGTCGTCTACCGTAATCACGAGCGGCTGGGCCGCCGCGAAGTTGGCAGCGAGCCAGT
>VBGO01000487.1 GCA_005882525.1 Chloroflexota bacterium | reverse complement strand
GCCTGCACGGCTTCAATCGAATTTGGGCACCGTATCCGTTGCAGATCGCAGGCGTGGGCTTCTCGGCCTGGGGCACCGTTGCGTTTCTCGCGGTGATGGTGTTTGTCTTGTGGGTGGTGTGGCGCTCTCGTTCTGAGCGCATTACCAACGAGATCCTGTTCCTGTCCCTCGCCGCCGTGCTCGTCACTTACGTTGCTTTGTCGACCGCCGCTTCTTCGCGCTACTTGTTGCTGGCGTTGCCCTTCCTGATTCTTGGCCTCGCTCACTCATCCTCGGTGACGCGACTCTGGATGATCGGCGCGTTGTCGCTCATATCGTTGCTGTCGATGTACGGGGTGTTCATGGAGATCGCCGTCAGAGGTGAATGGCCAACGTACTTCGGCCTGGGCAGCCCATCGACCAACGCCCTGAGCAACGCGATGTATCAGTGCTGCTCGTGCTTGCGGAGGCATCGGTCGTGAGGCTGTACGCGCTGTCGAGTCGCTCCAGGTCGCTGCGCAGGCCGGGGCTCGCCGTTGGTGACAGCCCCTGCTGAATCCAAGGCTGAAGCAGCTTCTCCCCTGGGCCGTGCCTGCCCTGGCGTTGGTGATGCTGGCCATCACAGTCGTCCCTGCCGAGGTTTGGCGCGCGCCCGGCAACGACGAGATCTACGACGGCTTCGACCCGAACCTCGTCTACGCCTCACCGGGCGGGTCCGGCCACGTTCGGGTCGCGCGCGACGTCATCGATGTGACCGCCCCCTCCAGCTCGCGACCCAGCGTCAACCTCGCCACGACACTGCGGCAGACGCTGTCGACGTCGCGTTTCGAATCGGCCTCTGGTCCCCCTGGACCGGAAGCGGGTACTTCCTGGCCTTCGGCCCTGGCCCCGGGAGGGCGCTCAGCGCGATCACGCTCACCGGTGGCCAGCCGGGACTGACGCTGGCCGGAGGCGAGATCGGCGATTCGAGCGACCTGGGCCACTACACGCTCGGAAGCACTTACCACGTCGCATTCGTCCTCGACCGCGCGGCGCGAGTCATGCGCGTCGCCGTTAGGGGCGACGGGATCGACGCCACAGCCGCGCTTGATCCTCACCGGTCTGGCGACCTCTTTGGCAATGTCCAGATCTCGCTGACCGGCTCATCGGCGGCCGGTGCTGGTGCAAGCCATGTCGCTCTGCGCAACTATCGCTTGACGCTGCCGCACGAACGCTCGTGGGCATCCAAGGTCGACGATCCAAAGGCCACCGCCCTCCTGGTCGCTCTTGCCACGCTGGGGCTGGTCGCGATTGTCCTCGCCGCGATTCGCGGCTGGCCCCCGAAGGTGCAGATCCGAATCGGCGCCCCGCGATTGACGATTGCCGCCGCGGTTGTGTTTCTCGCCGGCAACGCCCTGCTTTTTCCGCTGGGCGGGCATCCATTTGATTTCGGCGATGAGCAGCTTTACGCCTACGTCAGCCGAACATACGGAACCGTCCACCTTTACTACCTGCCCGACGTCGTCTCGCTGGCCAGGATCTGGGGGGGTGTTCCTTACGTGGAGGCCGCCTTTCCGTACAACACCGTCGTCTCCTACCTTTTCACGGGAATCGGCTGGCTGAACAGCCTGGTTTTCGCCGGCGGCGGAGCGTTCGCACTCAACAGCGCGTCACTGGGATACGTCATCAAGTCCGTGATCGTGTTGTTCGGGTTGGCCGATGCCGGATTGATCTACCTCATCATGCGCGAGCTCAAGG
>VBGO01000140.1 GCA_005882525.1 Chloroflexota bacterium | reverse complement strand
GCGGCGCTGAGATGGTTGCTCAGAGCGGCGTATGATGCACGCGGGGTTAACCGACTCAAGGGGGAACCGGATGAAGAGACGGGGCCGCAGGGGGAGGCGATACTTGTGCGCCCTGGCTCCGACCGCCTTTCTGGTTGCTCTCGCGGTTCCCCAGGCTACGTTTACTTTGCCGCTCACAGTCCAGGCCGCGGCCGCGGTCCCGGGCCGACCGGAATTGTCGACCTATGCGGGCGCGCCGGCCGCCGGTAAGCCAACCGAGGTTGCCCAGCAGCCGTTTGGCCTGGCCGTCTTCGGCCGCTACACGTTCGTGGCCGACCCGGCCAATCACGTAGTCCGGCTGCTGATCGACAACAGCGAGGTGGCGTTTGCGGGCACCGGCAGCCTGGCCGCCCAGGGCGATGGCAATGACCCGGCGAAAGCCCAGCTAGCCGGACCCTACGCGGTCGCGATCGGGAAGATCACCCAGGTCGGCTACCACGTCACCGGTTTCGACGTCTATATTGCCGACACTTTCGCGCATCAAGTCCGCAAGGCGGCCGTCACCGTCCCACCGATCGACAATCCGACCACCACGCAGACCGCCGTCATCAGTACGGTGGCCGGAACTGACGGCTTCGGCTTTGCCGGCGATGAAGGCCAAGCGGCGAGCGCGAAACTGAATTCACCCTATGGCGTGGCATGGGATCCAAAACGTGACGTCGTGTATGTCGCCGACACGCTGAACAATCGCGTTCGCGTGATCGACGGCGGCATCATCCGGACCCTGGTGGCGGCCCCGCTGAGCCTGCCGCGCGGCCTGGCGGTCAACGGCGACGGGCTGTATATCGCCGATACGGCGAACAATGCCATCCGGCGCTACGACCTCGGCACCAAGGTGCTCACGACCGTGGCCGGCGGCAGCACTGCCGGCTATATCGACGGCGTGCTCGGCACGGCCGCCCTCCTCCGGCAGCCATCCGGGCTGGCCTTCGATGACAAGGCCAACCTCTACATCGCCGATACCGGGAACAATGTCATCCGTGAGCTGGCGTCCGCGGATCACGTGATCCGGACCGTGGCCGGCACCGGCAAGGCCGGCGAGTTCGGCGACGGTGGCCCGGCGATCCTGGCTCAGCTCGCGTCGCCAACCGGGGTTGCCGTTCGGCCCAACGGCGATGTCGTGATCGCGGACACCGGCAACAATCTGGTCCGCGTATTGGAAGGCACCCTGTCGTCGGCGCCTGCGCACAACATCCACGTCGAAGCCGGCAACGGCACCGCGAGCTTTGCCGGCAACGGACAGCCGCCGATCCGGGCGCAATTTGCCGCCCCGGCCGCGGTCGTCTCGCAACTCAATTCCGGGTCACCGCTGAATGCAGCGGTGCCGGCCGTGACCGGCCAGCGCTATGTGGTCGACACGTTCAACCACACAGTCAGAACATTTGGCACAAGCGACAACGACCCGGATCACCACACGACCGGCCTCGATGTAAATGACGTCACCACGTTGGCCGGTATCGGCGGCGCGCGCGGCCCGGCGGCGCCGTCGAGTGTCGCGCGGCCGCTGGCCGACACCCGGCTCGCCTATCCGATGGGCGCGGCGCTCGACACAGAACGTCACCTGCTTTATATCGCCGACACGTTCAATAATGTTGTCCGGGCGATCGACCTGACCAACCGGACGATCGCGACCGTGGCCGGCACCGGAAGCTCAGGCTATGCAAGCACCGACGAGGGAAAGCTCGCGACCCAGGTGCCATTGAGTTATCCGACAGGGCTGGCCGTCGACGCAGCGGGGAACCTCTTCATCGCCGACACCTACAACAGTCGTGTCCGTGAAGTCACCGGCGGCGCCGGCATCGATCCAAACGGAAAAGTCACCGTCGGCTCGATCGTCACCGTGGCGGGCACCGGCCGGCTGGGCTACAGCGGCGACAATGGCGACGCCCGCGCGGCCGATCTGTATTTCCCGTACGGCGTCACGCTCGATACGGCCAACCCGCCCAATCTTTACGTCACCGACAGCTTCAATCACCGGATTCGACGAGTCGATGCGGTCAGCCCCGACGCGAAAGCGCCGAACCTGATCAAGACGCTCGCCGGCGACGGGGCGCCCGCTTTTGGCGATGGCGTGGCGGCCCAGGCCCACTTCAATCGTCCGTGGAGCGCCACCGTCGACCAGAACGCCGTCTACATCGCCGACTACCTGAACCACCGGCTCCGGCGGGTCGACGTCACCGGCCAGGCCGTCTCAACCCTCGGCGGCGTCGGAACCTCGGGCTTCAAGGGCGACGCCGGCCCCGCCAATGAAGCGCAAGTCGACGGGCCTCGAGGTCTCAGCATGCTCGGAGATTCGGGTGCCATGCTGGTGGCGGACAGCTTCAACAGCCGCATCCGATGGCTGGGTGTCACGCAGGCCGCGATCCAGCGGACCCAGGTCAACTTCGACCCGACCAACCTCTCCGGGCAGAGCCAACCGCAGAGCGTGACGGTGAGCAGTACGGGCAGCGGGCTGCTGGTCATGGGCGCGGTCGATCTCGGGACGGACCGAACGAATTTCTATCTGAATCCCGTCAAGAACACCTGTGCCCAGGCGAGGCTCGAGCCCGGGATCAGCTGCTCCTTCGAGGTGGCCTTTCAGCCGCGAGCCCCTGGCAACCACACCGGCAGCGTGGTCATTCCCAACGATGCCATCGGTGGTGCGCAGGTGGTCACCCTGACCGGTCAGGCCACCGCCGCGCGCGTCCTCCTGAGTCCGCCTGCGGTCGTCATCAACCAACCGGCAAACGCGTCGCCGACGCCGGCGGTCGTGACGCTGACGAATAACGGGGATGGCTTGCTACGCATCAACTCAATCGCGCTCGACAGCCGGACGGACCCGGACTTCGCCCAGAGCAACAACTGTCCGAGTGTGATGGCCGCCTTTGCTACCTGCCAGATTACGATCACTCTCAACCAGATCGGCGCCGACGACAAGAAGACTCGAACCGGCACGCTGACCGTGAACGACGATGCCGGCGGCAGCACGCTGAACAACCCAACGGGCACCGGTACTTCGCAATCCGTGCCGCTCACGGGCAGCCTGGCGCAATCGGCGGCGAGCTTCAGCCGGCAGTCGCTGATCTTCACCCAGAACCTGGGCTCGAGAAGCGGCTCAGAGGGCATCGTGCTCGCCAACACGGGACTGGCGCCGCTCCACTTAAGTGCCATTCGTGAGGATGGCGACTTCTCGCAGAGCAACAACTGCCCGTCGGTGCTCGCGCCCGGTGCGAGCTGCATCATCAACGTCATCTTTGTGCCGAGCACGCTCGGCGAGCGGGACGGTTACATCGTTGTCGCGGATGACTCGATGGATAGCCCGCAACGGATCCCGGTGTCGGGGATATCGACCATGGCCCTGGCCCGCCTCGGTCCAGACCGTGTCAACTTCAGTCAGAATGTCGGCGCCACCAGCGCGGCCCAAACCGTGACGCTCACCAACCGCGGCGACGGACCGCTGAGCATCGCCGGGGTGGCCGCCACCGGCGACTTCAAGGCGACCTCGCATTGCCCGTCGCTGCTGCTGCCTGGGCTGTCGTGCCCGATCGGCGTCACGTTTGCGCCGCAGGCGGCCGGCGCTCGCAACGGCAGCCTGGTTGTCACCGATGACGCCAACGCCGCACCCGGGTCCCATGAGACCGTCCGCCTGACCGGTTTCGGCTACCAGCCGGTCGCGACCTTGAGCGCGGCGGCTCTTTCGCCAAGTGCGAGCCTGAGCGGGTCGGCGGAGCCCCAGACCGTGACGGTGACCAACACGGGTGACGGTGCGCTGACGATCCGAGCCATCGGCATCAAGGGGGCGGCCAGCGGCGACTATGCCCAGTCGAACAACTGCCTGCGGACGATGGCGCCCGGCGGGAGCTGCGCGATTACCGTCAGGTTCACCCCGCACGGGTATGGCCTGCGTCCCGCCGCGCTGACGCTCACCGACGATGGCCTCGGCGGCACCCAGACGATCGCCCTGCGCGGTACCGGGACCGCGGCCAGGCCTTTGCTCTCCAGCGGCTACCTGAACTTCGGTGGCGCCGGCGTGGGCGGACCCACCGCTCCGCAAAACGTGGTGCTGTTCAATGCCGGGAACGGGCCACTGGCCATTGGCAGCATCACCCTGGCCGCCGACGACTTCGCGATGAGCACGACCTGCGGCAAAACCCTTGCTGCAGGGGCGAGCTGCACGATCAGCGTGACGTTCCTTCCGCAAGCCACTGGTCCCCGATCCGGTGCGGTCACGATCATCGACAGCGGCGGGACCCAGCGGATCACCCTCAGCGGCGTCGGGACCTAAACCCCCGCAGGCGCAGGGCGCGTGCGGCCGGGGAGGTGTGAGAGTCTTATATCCGGGCCGCGTTTCCTTTGGGGCCCATAGGAGGACCGATGGCCAAAAACCCTTTGTTTGAGCTTTACGAGGCTGGCACCAGCGTCTGGCTCGATTACATCCGCCGGAGCCTGATGACCTCCGGCGAGCTCAAACGGATGATCGAGGACGACGCCGTCGTCGGCATGACCTCGAACCCCACTATCTTCGAAAAAGCAATCGGCGGCAGCAGCGACTACGACGATACCTTGAAAAGCCTGGTGGACGGCGGCCGATCCGACGAAGAGATCATGCTGAGCCTGATCGTCGAGGACATCCAGACGGCTGCGGACGTCCTCAAGCCCGTGTATGAACAGACCAAGCACAAGGACGGCTACGTCAGCATCGAGGTCCTGCCCCGCGTCGCCGACGATACCCAGGGGACGATCGCGATGGCCCACGACCTGTTCGACCGCGTCGGGCGGCCGAATATCTTCATCAAGATTCCGGCGACGGACGCGGGACTCCCAGCGATCGAGCAATGCATCGCCGACGGCCTGAACATCAACATCACGCTGATGTTCTCGGTCAAAGTCTATGAAGACGTCGCCCGCGCCTTCATCCGTGGCCTGCAGCGGCGCCTGAAGCAGGGGCAGACGATCGACGTCGCCTCGGTGGCGAGCTTCTTTGTGAGTCGGGTGGACACCGCCGTCGACAAGCTGCTCGAGCAGAGGATCGCCGCCGCCAACGATCCCGCGGAACGGGCCCGCCTGCAGAAACTGATGGGGAAGGCCGCTGTCGCCAACGCGAAGATGGCCTACCAGGCTTTCCTCAAGATCTTCAATGGCCCCGAGTTCGCGGATCTACGCGCCGCCGGCGCCCGGGTCCAACGATGCCTGTGGGCGAGCACCGGGACCAAGAATCCGAACTACAGCGACGTGATGTACGTGGAAGAGCTGATCGGCCCGGAGACGGTCAACACCATGCCGCAGCAGACCATGATGGCATTCAAGGAGCATGGCGAGGTTCGCCTCAGCCTGCTCGAAAACGTCGAGGGCGCCCGCCAGGTCCTGCGTGACCTCGCCGCCATTGGCATCGACATGGACAAGGTGACCTACGACCTGCAGGTCGATGGCGTCAAGCTGTTCGCCGACTCGATCACCAAGCTGCTCGAGGAGATCGCGCACAAGAAGCGAGAGCTCATCGGCGGGTCTGTCGGCGCGCACGAGGCGCAACTGGGGGCGATCGATAGCGCCGTCAACAAGCGCCTGGAGCAGTTGGAGCAGGCGGCCGTGGTGCGCCGCATCGCCGAGAAAGACGCCGCGCTCTGGAAATCGAACGGGAGCTCCGAAAGGGAGATCCGCGAGCGGCTCGGCTGGCTGCAGGTCGCCGACCGCATGGAAGAGCGCGTTCCCGAGCTGGACGCGTTACGGAAAGAACTGGTTGGCGAGGGGTTCACGGATGCCGTGCTAATGGGCATGGGGGGCAGCAGCCTCGCTCCCGAGGTGTTTCGCCAGACGTTCGGTGCGCCGAAATCCGCGCTCGATGTGCACGTCCTCGACACCACGGATCCGGCCGCGATCGCCGGCCTGGAGCGGGCGATCGACCTGCGCAAGACGATCTTTGTTGTCGCCTCGAAATCGGGAACCACGCTGGAGACACTGTCGCACTATCGATATTTCTTCAAGCAGGCGGGTGAGAAGGCACGGCAGTTCATCGCGATCACCGACCCTGGCACGCCGCTGGCCGACGAGGCATCCCGGCGCGGATTCCGCCGCAGCTTCTTGAACCCACCCGATATTGGCGGCCGCTACTCCGCCCTGTCGTACTTCGGCCTGGTGCCGGCCGCGCTGGGTGGGGTGGACCTTGCCGGGCTGCTCGACCGGACGGCGACGATGATGCAGGCCTGTTCGCCGTCCGTCCCCGTAGGCGAGAATCCGGGCGCCTGGTTGGGGGCGGTCTTCGCCGAAGCCGCCAAAGTCGGCCGCGACAAGATCACGATCGTGGCGCCGGCGGCCTTGAAAAGCTTCGGCGTCTGGGCCGAGCAGTTGATTGCGGAGAGCACCGGCAAGGAGGGCAAAGGCCTGGTGCCCGTCGCCGACGAGGCACTCGGTGCACCCGACGCGTACGGCAGCGACCGGCTGTTTGTCCGGCTGGCGCTGCCCGGTGACGACGAGCCGAGTGCTGCCGCGCGGCTGGCGGCGTTGAGCCAGGCCGGGCATCCCGTCGTGACGCTCAAGCTCAGCGATCCGCTGGCCCTGGGGGCGGAGTTCTTCCGCTGGGAATATGCCGTGGCGGTGGCCGGCACCATCCTCGGCATCAATGTCTTCGACCAGCCAAACGTCCAGGAGGCGAAAGATCTCACGAGGAAAGTCCTCGGCGAAGGCAACCCGCCCGTTGTCGGCGAGGGGATCCGCTGGGCCGGCCAGCAGGGTGCGACGCTCGAGGCGGCGATCCAGGCGCTGCTCGGCCAGGTTCGGGCCGGCGACTACGTGGCGCTGCTCGCCTTCATTGCGCCCAACGCAGAGCACGACCGGGCGCTCGACGCGATCCGGCTGGCGATCCGCGACAGATACCGGGTGGCGACGACCGTCGGCTACGGGCCACGCTACCTGCATTCGACCGGCCAGCTGCACAAAGGCGGTCCCAACACCGGCGTCTTCCTGCAGCTCGTGGGCGACGATCCGAACGACCTGGCCATTCCAGGGGAAAAGTTCTCGTTCGGCGTTCTCAAGCAGGCGCAGGCGCTCGGCGACTTTCAGGCGCTGCGCAACCACGGCCGGCGCGTGCTTCGGATTCAAGTCCGTGACGTGGCGCAGGGCCTGGCGAAGATCGGCCAGGCGGCGGGCCTGCCGGCCGCCGCGAGCGGCGCTTCAGTGCCAAGCGGGCATTAGAGGCGTTTCTGATGCAAGTTGGAATCATCGGGCTCGGCCGGATGGGGTCGGGCTTGACCGTGCGGCTGCTGCAAGGCAGCCACCAGGTGATGGTGTATGACCGCGCTGCCGACGCCGTCCGCGCGCTCGCCGGCAAGGGCGCGACGGCGACCAGCAGCCTGGAAGACCTCGGCCAGAAGCTGAAGGCGCCGCGCATCTTCTGGTTGATGATCCCGGCCGGCCCGCCGGTGGACGACACCATCCAGCGCTTGTCCGCCACGCTCTCGCCCGGGGACGTGATCATCGACGGCGGCAACTCGAATTACAACGATTCCATCCGCCGGGCCGAGGAACTGCGCAGCCAGCAGATCGAGTTTCTCGATGTCGGCGTCAGCGGGGGCATCTGGGGCCTGAAGGTGGGCTTCAACCTGATGGTGGGCGGCAACCACGCTGTCTTCAAACAGGTCGAGCCGATTTTTCAGACGCTCGCCCAGCCCGATGGTTACGCGTACGTTGGCCCCTCGGGTGCCGGGCACTACTCCAAGATGGTGCACAACGGGATCGAATACTCGATGCTGCAGGCCTACGCGGAAGGCTTCGAAATCCTCAAGGCTTCGCCGTTTGCGTTCGACCTCGTGCAGCTGTCGCGGCTGTGGAATCACGGGAGCGTGATCCGTTCCTGGCTGCTCGAGTTGGCCCAGGCCGCTTTCGAGCGCGATCCCGAGCTGGCCCACATCAAGGGCTATGTCGAAGATTCGGGCGAGGGCCGCTGGACGCTGCAAGAGGCGATCGACCACGCCGTGCCCGCGCCCGCGCTGGCGATGAGCCTCTTCATGCGGTTCCGCTCACGGCAGGATGATTCGTTCAGCGCCAAGGTGCTGGCGGCGCTGCGCAACGAATTCGGGGGACATCCCGTCCGGACGGAATAAGGCATGGCGCAGGCACCCGCGACCACGCTGACGCAGAACGTGCTCCGCGACGGGCTCGTCCTGCCGCGCACCCCGGACCCGGCGGCGATGGTGATCTTCGGCGCGTCGGGGGACCTGACGGAACGCAAGCTGATGCCGGCGCTCTACAACCTGGCGCTCAACCGCTATCTCCCGTCCGGCTTCAGCGTGATCGGCGTCGCCGACACGGCGCTGACGGAAGACGAGTTCCGCGCCCACATGGAGCAGGCGGTGCAAAAGTTCTCCCGGAGCCAGCCAGTCGATCGCGCCGTCTGGAAGAGCCTGGCCGACGGGATCTCCTACGTCCGGATGCCGTTCGACGACCAGGCGGGCTACGGCCGGCTGACCGCGGAGCTGGAGCGGGTGGATCGGGAGCGGGGAACCAACGGCAACCGCGTCTTCTACCTGGCGACCGCGCCTCAGTTCTTTTCCGTGATCATCAACCGGCTCGGCGCGTCTGGCATTGCCAAAGCCGGCGAGGGCTGGAAACGCGTCGTGATCGAGAAGCCGTTCGGGAACGACCTGAAGAGCGCGCAGGCGCTCAACCAGGCAATCCACAGCGTCTTCACCGAACAGCAGATCTATCGCATCGACCACTACCTGGGCAAAGAGACCGTACAAAACGTCCTCGTGTTCCGCTTTGCCAATGGGATCTTCGAGCCCATCTGGAACCGGCGCTACGTCGACCACGTGCAGATCACGGTGGCCGAAGACATCGGCATCGAACGCCGCGGAAAGTACTACGAGACATCCGGCGCCCTGCGGGATATCTTTCAGAACCATTTGATGCAGCTCCTCAGCATCGCCGCGATGGAGGCACCCCCGAACTTCGATGCCGACAGCGTGCGCGATGAGAAGGTCAAAGTGCTCAAGTCGATTCACCCCATTGACGTCTCGAACGACGTCGCCCGGGGCCAGTACGGTCCCGGCTGGGTCGGCGGTCAGCAGGTGCCCGGCTACCGCCAGGAGATGAATGTCGCGCCGACCTCCAATACGGAGACGTTCGTGGCCGTCCGGCTCAAGATCGACAACTGGCGCTGGGCCGACACGCCGTTTTACTTACGCACCGGCAAGCGGTTGCCGAGCCGCGCGTCCGAGATCGCCATCCAGTTCAAGAACCCGCCGCACCTGCCGTTTGCCAAGACCGCCGTGCAGGAGCTGACGCCCAACGTGCTGGTGATGCGCATCCAGCCGCATGAGGGAGCGTCGCTGAAGATCGCCGCCAAGATTCCCGGGCCGGTGATGCGTTTGCGCACTGTGAACATGGACTTTTTCTACGGCTCGTCCTTCATGGTCGAGTCTCCCGACGCCTACGAGCGCCTGGTGCTCGACTGCTTGCTCGGCGACGCCACACTGTTTGCCCGCGAGGACGAAGTCGAGCGAGCCTGGGGCCTGGTCGACCGGATCGAGGCAGGGTGGGCGTCGCAGCCGCCGCCGGCGTTCCCCAATTACGCCGCCGGCACGTGGGGCCCGCCGGAGGCGGACGCGCTGATCGAGCACGATGGGCGCCGCTGGCGGCGGCCATGAGCCAGGACCACACCGAGCTCAGCGCCCGGACCTTTGTCGACGTCCACGACATCCAGGAAGAGCTGGACCAGGTCCGCTGGGGTCTGCACCAGGACGGCGCGGAGAGCGAGGCCGCCCAGCATGCCGCGGCCGAAGCCCGCGCCAGTGTTTGCAACCTGATCGCGGTCGTGAGCAATGAGCCCGAGTTGGGCGAAGTCTCCGGCGTGCTCGACCGTCTCTCGGTGACCAACCCGTCCCGGACGCTGATCCTCCTCGCCCAGCACACCCGCGAAGCCGACAAGCTGGAGGCCGAGGTCTCCGCCCAGGAGCGGACCGAGAGCGGACACCGGGTCAGCACCGAGCGCGTGATCTTGCATGCGCACGGCGAACCCGCACGGCACCTGGCCAGCCTGGCGACGCCGCTGTTGATTCCCGATCTTCCGGTGATTCTCTGGTGGCCGGGGCGCCCCCAGTTCGACAACCCGTTGTTCGACGATCTCTGCGAGCTGGCCGATCGTCTCGTGGTCGATACCGACGAGGGCTTCGACGATGCGGATCTAAAACGCCTCCTCGAGGTTGCCCGCCGGCACAAGGCCCAGGCCTCCATCGGGGACCTCAACTGGGCACGGCTGATCGCCTGGCGTCACGTGGCGGCGCAGCTCTTCGACATGCCGGGGATGCTTGCGCGCCTGGCGCATATTCATGGGGTCTCCATCTTCCACGGCAGTGACGGGTCGACCGCCCAGGCGCGGCTGTTGGGGGGCTGGATCCGGAGCCGGATGGCGACGGTCGGCATCGACGTGCCGCTCGAATTTCGGCCGGACGATTCGCTCGAGCACGGGGTCCATCGCTTTCTCATCTACACCGGCGGTGAGGAGGGCCCCGCCCGTTTCAGCATGAGCCGGCTTCGGGGCGGCCGCCTGTCGACGCAGATCCGGCTCGGCGATCAGGACCTTGCCGAGCGAACCGTCCGTTTGGAGTCGCGCGCGACTGAGGAGCTGCTGGGAATCGAACTGACCCTCCCGGGCCATGACGTCCTGTTCGAGGACGCCCTCGACGCTGCCCTTCGGTGAACAACACCTGGAAAGAGATCAGGTCGGCGCGGGCGGCCTTCAAGAACAAGAAAGAGAAACGTCGATGACCGCGCCGGTCAGCCCGCTGGTCGTCAGGGGACCGGCCGAGCTGGCCGAGGCGGCCGCCTCCTGGACCGCGGAGCGCATCGCCGCCGCCGTGGCCCAGCGGGGCGCCTGCCACCTGGCGCTGGCCGGGGGCGAGACGCCCCGGCGCTGTTACCAACGCCTGGCGCGGCCGCCGTATCAGGACGGCGTCCGGTGGCGGTCGGTCTTCGTCTACTGGTCCGACGAACGGCAGGTGCCGCTCGACGACCCGGCCAGCAACTATGCGATGGCGAAGGCGGCCCTGCTGGACCACGTCCCGATCCCCGCCGACCAGGTCTTTCCGCTCGTGGGCGATCCAACCCCGGCCCTCCGTCGGATTCCCCCGGACGATCGAGGATGGCCTTGCTTTGACGTGATTCACCTGGGGCTCGGCGAAGACGGCCACACGGCGTCACTCTTCCCGGGGAGCGACGCGCTCAACGAGCGGCGGGCGGTGGTTCGTGCCATCCACGACGCGCCCAAGCCTCCGCCTGACCGCCTGACGCTGACGCTTCCGGTGCTGAACGCGGCCCGGGCGGTGCTGTTCATGGTCCAGGGAGCCTCGAAACGCGACGCGCTGGCGCGGGTGCTGCGGCGCGATCCGGCGCTGCCCGCCAGCCAGGTCGAGCCCGTTGACGGCGAGCTGCTGTTCATCGTCGACCAGGAGGCCTTCGGCGGCTAGACCGTAGTCCGCGACTATCACGTAACTTGTTTCTTGACACACCCAACCCTGCGTGACATTCTGGTAACGCAGCGACCAATCCAATACACGTCAGGGCAGGGAAAGCAGCATGGCGATCGCGGGGGCACAGCGTTCAGCCGTCGGTCACGGCCATCGACTCGAGCGCCGTAACCGGCGGCGGACCACCCGGGCGGCCGTCCAGTGGGTTGCCGGCATCGGGGCGTGGAGTCTCCTGTTCCTGGCGCTCGGCTGGCTGGTCGCCGCCGGGTTCTACGGTCTGCTGGAGACTCCGTGAGACGCTGCTACGGACGCCGGCACCCGTACCGGCACACGGAATATCACCTCAGAGAATGGCACCGGCGGCGCCGGGCCAATTTCCAGCGGAACATGATCATCGCCATCATCGTCGTGGTCACGCTGCCGCTGCTGACGGTCCCCGCGGTGGCGGCCCAGACGGTTGGCGACCTCCCCGTGGTAACCGGGATTTCATCCAGCGGGCTCCCGCAGGACATGCTGATTTTCGACCGCCGAGGTAACCTGCTGGCCGACGTCGGCGACCAGGGTGACCACCGGATCGTGGTGCCCCTCAGCTACATCTCGCCCAACGTCATCAACGCCACCATCGCGGTCGAGGACCATACCTTCTACTCGAATAGCGGGGTCGACCCGGGCGCGGTGCTGCGGGCCGCGCTGGCCGACTACTCGCAGCGCGGTGTCAAGCAGGGTGGCAGCACGATCAGCCAGCAGCTGGTGAAGCAGCT
>VBGO01000488.1 GCA_005882525.1 Chloroflexota bacterium | reverse complement strand
CAGATGTCGTGCGGGTAGATGTGGACCGACTGCGATGAGGGCCGAAACGGCGCCACGCGGGTGGCGAAGCCGCTGATCCCGGCTCCGAAGAGTGGGCGCTGGGCGAGCATCTGCAGCGCCTGGTGATACAGCGACTCTCGGTTGGTGACCGAGTGGGCGAGGTCGAGCAGCCTGTGGTTCACGAAGGGAATCTCGACCATCACCAGACCGACCAGCGCGAGGGCGCCGATCGCGCGCAGGCGCCAGCGTGCTGACTGCACGCTGAGGACCAGGACGACCGCGAGCACGGCCAGCGCCAGATATGACGCGCGCGACAGAGTCAGGACGATCGCGACCAGCAGCAGCGAGAGCACCGCGCCTGCGATCCATCGCTCGCGAGGGCGAGAGGGAAACAGGGTGAACCCGAGCGCGAATGCGAGCGGCGGCTCCAGATACATGGCCACCGCGTTGGCACTGGTGTTCAGGAACGAGGGCGCATCGCCGAGCTGCAGGGTGTGCTGCTGGACCGCGATCGCGAACAGGACGATCTGGCCGGCGGCCATGACACAGCTGCCCGCCGCCGCGACCAGCAGCAACACGCGCAGGTCGTCGCGCGTGCGCAAGACGTCGATCGCGATGTAGAAGATCGCGATCGCCTCGATGAAGTAGGCGCGATAGATACCCAGCGCACGGATGGGATCGGGCGCGACGACGATGCCGATGACGCCCGCGATGAGAAGCAGGACGATGGGGATGGTGTACGGCGTGCGCGCCGCGGGCAAACGCTTCTCGGTCCACAGAGTGACAAGCCATGCCGCGGCGGTGACGAGGATGAGGACCTCGAGCAAGGTCGTCGGCAACGGGCCGATGCGCCACCGGACCACGTAGAGGGGCAGGCAAGCCGCGGTGGTCGCCAGGCTCCAGAGGGTGAAGCGCCTCGGCCAGTGCCACGTGACAACCTGTGTAACATCCGGCCGGATGCGTTCATCGGCGGCGCCGGTCATGCTCACTCAATAGTGCCTTACACCCCTTCCAAGTACTGGAGCGACCTGCACGTAAGGCGGGACTTGAGCGCGGTCGGGCAGTCGGGCCTGAACAGCGCGATGAACCAGCAGCTGTACCGGATCTGGGCGCGCAACCTGCGGCGTTTCTTGAAGCGCAATGGCGTGCAGCGAATCGGCCCCACCGCATTCGAAGTCGGCGCCGGCACGGGCTACTGGCTGCCGCTGTGGCGGGAGTTGGGCGCGGAGCGGATCGACGGCTGCGACCTGGTCCCCTCGGCGGTGGACGACCTGAACTCTCGATTCGGACCCAGCGGCGGCTTCATCGTGCTCGACCTGGGAGATGAGAAGGTGGGTCTGGATTGCTATGACTTCGTCGCCTGCATGGACGTCCTCCTGCACATCACCGACGACGCGAAGTTCGACCGTGCGCTGGCGAACCTGGCGCGGCTGGTGGCCCCCGGCGGCCGGCTGCTGATGAAAGAGCCGATCCTTCTGCGCGAAGGATTCGAGCGCCCCTACAACCCCGAGCTCTCCTCGCGCGCGCGGCCGCTGAGTCGGTACCGCGCTGGCCTGGAGGCCGAAGGGCTGAAGCTGGAGGCGATCGGCCCCGCGACCGCGATCGCCAACAACCCGATCGAAGGCCGATCGCGTTTGGCATACCGGGCGTGGCGAGGGACCTGGGGCGTCGTCAGCCTGCCATCCAAGATCCACCCCGCCAACGCGCGCTGGGTCGGGGCGGTGCTTTCGGCGATCGATCCCGCCCTGATGGCCCTGGGCGCGGCGCCCTCGGGCAAGTTCGCACTCTTCGCGCGACCCGGCTGAGTTGGCGCGCATCGCGCTGGTCCACGAGGTGGCTGGGATCGCGGCGATTCAGGCCCAGCTTCTGCGCAAGGCCGGCCACGAGGTCGACCAGGTCTCGCTGCCAGTGATCGGCGCCTCGTGGAACTGGCCGATGAAAGGCTTCGCCATCCCGCTGCGACTGGTCGCGTACCTTCCCACCGCGATTGGATTGCGGCGTTCGCGGTACGACATCGTGCATGTGCACTGGTTGACGCATGGCCTCGTGGGCGTGCTGTCGCGCCGGCCGTTCTTCGTCCAGGCCCACGGCTCCGATCTGCACCTGAACCTCAACCACCGGATGTATCGATGGGTGACGGATTCGGTGCTCAGGCGCGCGAAGACGGTTTTTTATGTCACCCCGAATCTGCGCGCGTACATGAAGGACTACGACCGCAAGCTCATGTACCTGCCCAACCCGGTGGACATGAGAGGCGTAGCAGTGCAGTTCGCCGCGCCGACGCAGGTGAAGAAGGTGTTGATCTTCACCCGCCTCGATCCGGTGAAAGGCGTGGATAAGATCTTTCCCGCGGTCGAACGCCTGAGCAAGAGCGTCGAGGTGACGGGTCTCGATTGGGGGCCTCTCGCCAGGGAGCATGTCCGCCGCTACGGCCGCTGGGTGAAGTTTGTCAAACCGATTCCGCATGACGAAGTCGGCGGCTTTCTCAGCAACTACGACGTCGTCATCGGCCAGATGCGTCAGGGAATCTTGAGCTTGATGGAGATCGAATCCCTGGCCGCCGGCCGCCCGCTGATCACCGCCCTGGA
>VBGO01000139.1 GCA_005882525.1 Chloroflexota bacterium | reverse complement strand
CTCGAAGTCGATTTCGAAGAACGGCGGCCGGACCTCGTACCGCGGATTGGTCAAGGTCTACCCGGGCGCGAAGAACTCCAAATCCTTCGTTCGCTGCGATGCGCTGCTGCTGGACGACGCGTCGCGATCGGATACCTATCCCACCACCGAGGTTGATGAGCCGCAGGTCCGGATCGGCCACGAGGCGACCGTCAGCAAAGTCTCCGACGAGCAGCTCTTCTACCTGCAAAGCCGCGGGATCACCAAGGCGGAAGCAGAAACGATGATCGTGAACGGCTTCATCGAGCCGTTCACCAAGGAGCTCCCCATCGAGTACGCCGTCGAGCTGAATCGCCTGATCCAGCTCGAGATGATCGGCTCGGTCGGCTAGTGGCGTTTTCGAGGTCGGCGGTAGAAGAGCTGAGTGCTCTTCACCGCGAACCGGACTGGCTCCGCGCCCGAAGGCTGCAGTCCTTCGGGATCTACGAGGGGCTGCCGGTGCCCGACACCAAGCGCCAGGAAGACTGGCGGAACGTCGATCTCAAAGGCCTGGACCTCGAGGCGTATGCGCCCTTCCAGCAGCCGAATGGGGTGGCTCCAGCCGGAGCCCTCGAGCATGTGGGCGCGACGCTGCGCCAGCGCGGCACGTCGCCCGCGCTCGTCTCCATCCAGCCAGAGCTTTCCAGGCGCGGCGTGATCTTCATGCCCCTCGCGCAGGCCGCCGGCGCCTACCCCGAGCTGGTCGAGCGGTACCTCTTCACCGGGGTGAAGCCTGAGAGGGACAAGTTCGCGGCGCTGCACGCCGCCCTCTTCAGCGGTGGCAGCTTCCTCTATGTCCCCGAGGGGGTAACGGTTGAGCAGCCGTTGGTGAGCCAATTCTGGTCGGCCGGCTCCGGCGCGGCCGTGTTGCCGCACTCGCTGGTGATCGCCGGAAGAGGCTCGCGGTTTCAGTATGTCGACCAGTTCCTGAGCGGCGACCGCCAGGAAGCGACGCTCGCCAGCGGGTCGTCCGAGGTCTTTCTCGAGGAGGGCGCGGACGTGGGGTACATCACCCTGCAGCACTGGAGCGTCAAGACCTGGCAGTTCGGCAATCAACGGTTCCAGCTTGGCCGCGATTCCCACTTGAAGGTGGTGGACGTCGCGCTCGGCGGTCACCTGGCGCGGCTTCGGGTCGAGGCGATCCTCGAAGGGCCCGGCTCGACGGCGGATCTGAAGGGCCTCTTCTTCGGCACGGGCGACCAGGCCTTTGACTTTCGGACGCTGCAGGACCACGTCGGACCTCATACCACGTCTGATTTGCTCTTCAAGGGAGCGCTGCGAGATCGGGCGAAGAGCGTCTATGTAGGGGTCGTCCGTGTCGAGCCGGAAGCTCGAGGCAGCTCTTCCAACCAGGCCAACCGCAACCTCCTCCTCTCGGAGAAGGCACAGGCGACCTCCGAGCCGATCCTCGAGATCTTGAACAACGACATCTTGCGGTGCAGCCACGGCGCCACCGTCGGTCCGGTGGACCCGGAACACCTCTTCTATCTGGAGAGCAGGGGGATTCCCCATCCGGTCGCTGAGCGGATGCTGGTCCAGGGATTCCTCGGGGAGGTGCTCGACCGAATCCCCGTGCCTCTGGTCCGTGACGCGGTGGAGCAGGAGCTGGCCGCCCGTATTGAATAGCGTGACCAGGCAACGCGTGGCGGCGACGGCGGATGTGCCCAAGGAGTCGCTGATGCGGGTCGAGGTCGACGGCGAGCCAATCTGCCTGATCCACGCCGAAGACGACAACTTCTATGCGATCGGCGACACCTGCACCCACGAGGAGTATTCACTCTGCGAGGGGGAGCTCTGGGATATGTCGGTCGAGTGCCCGCGGCACGGCTCGCGTTTCGACGTGCGGACCGGTAAGGTCACCGGCCTGCCGGCGGTCATCCCCGCGAAGACCTATCCGGTAACGATCCAGAACGGGGATGTCTACGTCGAGGTCCGGGACTAAGATCAAGGGTATGGCGGATACCTTGGAGACGACCCAGGCGCCACCGTCCGGCGATCTACGGCAGCAGATCGAGGCGCAACTGGCAACCTGCCGGGACCCGGAGATCGGGCTGGACATCATGTCCCTCGGGCTGGTCTACGAAGTGATCATCGACGAGGGCAGCGTGCTGGTGAAGATGACCTTGACCGCGATTGGCTGCCCGTGGGCCCAGGATCTCTTCGACGAGGTCAAGACCAAGGTCGAAGAAGTCCCGGGCGTCAAGGCGTGCACGGTCGAGCTGGTTTACTCGCCGCCCTGGAGCGCGGACATGATGAGCGACGACGCCAAGATGGAGCTCGGCTTCCTCTAACTCAGAAGAGCTGCGCGGCGGTCAGGAAGGCGAGGCCCCCCGGTAACAGGCTGAAGGGCGCCCGGAACTTCAAACGGCCCGCCAGCGCATCGAGGATGAAGCAGATCAGGGCGACGATCAAGAAGATTTTGGATAGCGACATGGATGACCTCCCGATGAGATGGTGCTCTTGGCAAATCGGAATCCAGCTCGAATTCCTGCGTATTCGAAGTCACCGCCACTGTCAGTAGCTGTGGCAGCGGTGCCATCGGCCTGTTACCGCGACGCAGTCTGGTTCGTAAGGCTCTCTACGTAGCATTCGGCTCGGCTCGCGAATTCGAACGAATTGGGGGTAGAGAACCGCTTGTCGCTGCTCGAACGTATTCAGAAATCCCAGGGCGAGCCCGGGCCCCCCACACCCCCAAAACCGCCGGCGAAGGCGGCCCAGCCGCCTGCGGCACCCCCCGTGTACGTGCCCCCCGCCCAGAGCCGGCCAGTACCGCCGCCCGCTCCACGTCCCGCCCCCACGGGCCCGGCGTCCCGCCCGACTCCCTCGGTGCAACGGCCGCCGGCCGCCCCGGCGCCACGCCCCGTCGCTGCCCCGGCGCCACGTCCCGTTGCTGCCCCGGCGCAGGCTCCAGCTCCGGCCCCCACCCTCGCCGAGCGGGTGGCCGCCGCCAGGCCCGCGCCATCCCTTTCCGAGGCCGCCGCGATGCCGGCGAACACGAACCTCAGCGATCTGCCCGAAGCCGAGCGGCTCCACCGGATCAAGGCCGCCGTCCATGACCGGATCATCGGTGAGCTGGGCGAGCGTGCGAACGAGCTCGACAAAGAGGCGATCAGCCAGCGCGCCACCGAGGTGCTCGACAACTACCTGACGGCCCGGCGCGTCACGCTCACGGCCCAGACCCGGGCACAACTGCTGGCGGCGCTGCTGGCCGACATCCTGGGCTTCGGCCCGCTCGACATCCTGCTCTCCGACGAGACCATCTCCGACATCATGGTCAACGGCCCGACCAAGGTTTACATCGAACGCGGCAACAAGATGCAGCGGGCGGCCATCAAGTTCGACAGCGACGCCCACCTGATGCAGATCATCCAGCGGATCGTCACCGGCGTCGGTCGTCGCGTCGACGAAAGTTCGCCGATGGTCGACGCCCGGCTCCCCGACGGCTCGCGCGTCAACGTGATCATCGCGCCGTTGGCCGTCAAGGGCGCCTCGGTGACCATCCGCAAGATGCGCCGCGACCCACTCCAGATCGGCGACTTGATCAAGAACGAGACCCTGACCGAGGAGATGGCGACCTTCTTGAAGGCCTGCGTCAACGCCCGTATGAACATCATCGTGGCCGGCGGCGGTTCTTCAGGAAAGACCACGACGCTCAACGTCCTCTCGGGATTCATCCCCAGCGACGAGCGCATCATCACCGTCGAGGACGCCGCCGAGTTGCAGTTGCGCCAGATTCACGTCATCAACCTCGAGTCGCGGCCGACCAACGTCGAAGGCAAAGGTGGGGTCAGCATCCGCGACCTCGTCATCAACACCCTCCGAATGCGTCCCGACCGGATCGTCGTTGGAGAGGTCCGTTCCGGAGAGGCACTGGACATGCTCCAGGCCATGAACACCGGTCACGATGGCTCGCTGACCACGGTCCACTCGAACACGCCGCGAGATACGATCTCCCGGCTCGAGACGCTGGTGCTGATGGCCGGCATGGAACTGCCGTCCCGGGCCATCCGGGAACAGATCGCCTCGGCGATCAACATCATCATCCAGCAGAACCGCCTGCGGGACGGCACGCGCAAGATCACCTATATCTCCGAGGTGATGGGGATCGAGGGCGACCAGATCTCGCTGCAGGACATCTTCGTCTACAAGCAACTTGGGTACGAGAACGGGAAGGTCACGGGAATGCTGACCGCCACCGGCGCCGTCCCCCGGATCATGGAGGTGCTCGAGGCGACCGGCAACGCGGTACCCCTCAGCTTCTTCGACCCCCACCCGGATAGCGGCTTCGTCCGGCCGAAGCGGCTGCGCGTCGTCAACAACGCCGCCTGATTCTGGCTCCGACGGGTGCCAATAAGCGCGCGCGTATATTTCAACCTATGCCGGCCAAAGAGGCCACGCCCTTCTCATTGGCGCTCGACCGGCGGGTCGAGGAGGGCGCCCTGGGAACCCTCTACGAGAAGCTGCCGGACGACCAGGTCCGTTGCGTAGCGTGCGCCCATCGCTGCCTGATCAAGGACGGCCTGCGCGGGATCTGCAAGGTCCGCTACAACCGTGGCGGCACGCTGATGGTGCCGCGTGGGTACGTCGGCGCCCTCCAATGCGACCCGATTGAGAAGAAGCCGTTCTTTCACGCGTTTCCAGGAACAGATGCGCTGACCTTCGGCATGCTCGGATGTGACCTGCACTGCAGCTACTGTTTTACCCGCGAAGTTCGCGTGGCTACAAATTGGGGAATGCGAAGCCTCGGCGACCTCTGGGAAGCGTCAAGCCCTGATCCGAACGGTGATGCTCAGCGTCGCGTCCCCCCAGTTGAATTGACCGCGACCGGTGGCGACGGTCGCCAGTACAGGGTCAACTGGATATTCCGGCACCAGTACGAAGGTGAGCTTGTCAGTGTTTCGCCCCGGATGCTCGCGCCATTCGAGGTTACCCCCGATCACCCCGTACTCGCGACCCAATTGCTGGGCCAATCGGCGCCAACCTACGTCCCTGCCGGCAAACTCACGACCACTCACTTCTTAGCGGTTCCTCGACGGTATGAAGCCCTCAGGCCGCAGGGCATCGATGTGCCTGAACTTCTCCGTCCCTTCCTTGGGGCAGTTCGCGTGCGTCGACACGTTAACGTTGAAACCGCAAGCCAAATCCTCCAATTAACCGCCGCCGGCACAAACTCGAGGGCGATTGGTCTGGCACTTGGGCTGCGTGCCGACCACGTACGCCACGTCCGATCCCGAGTGGCAAGGCGCGGGGGCGTCGTAGAGACAGCCCTGGAGGCCGTAGCTGAGGCGCTGGTCTTGGAGGATGGCACGGTTCGGTTCGGACAAGAGCGCCGCCCCGGAATCCCGTCCAAGTTGGTAATGACTACCGACCTCGCCGAACTTCTGGGCCTGTACTGTGCCGAGGGCTGTGTGACCAAGGCCGCAGACCGACCCAATAGTCACACCCTTACGTTTGCCTTTGGGCTCCACGAAAAGGGTTTGGCCGATCGCGCCAGGACTCTCTTGCAACGCGTATTCGATGTTAAGGCCTACGAGACGGTTCGGCCGACAACCCGCGCCGTGTCCATTAGCAAAGCTTCGTTAGGTTTGCTCTTCGCGACCCTTTGCGGATCAGGATCGGAACGGAAGAAGATACCGGCCGCGATCTTGGCCGCAGAGCCTGCCACGGCGGAGGCCTTTCTCAATGCGTATGTGACGGGTGATGGTCACCGATATCCCAACGGCAAGATTTCTGTGACTACGGTGTCCGAACAGCTAGCACGGGACCTTGCCTGGTTGGTGTTGCGACTCGGACATCTGCCCGGCTTCTACGCAACGAAGCGGCCGGCAGAGTTGGTGATTTTAGGCAGGACGATCAAGCTGCAACCGCACCAATACACAGTGGTTTGGTATGAAGGTCAGCCGTCTAGGACTATGTATAGAACGGACTCGGACTTTTACTACGTCCCCGTCCGTGGCGTGGCGAGAGGGAACCACGATGGGCATGTTTATAACCTCGAAACGGACGGCACACATACGTATCTGGCGAACCACGCCGTGGTGCACAACTGCCAGAACTGGGTCACCTCGCAGGCGTTGCGCGACCCTGGAGCGCTCGCCGATCCGATGGATGTCACGCCTCGGCAGCTGGTCGACATCGCGCAGGGTCAGGGAGCCAGCGTGGTCGCCACGTCTTACAACGAGCCGCTGATCACCTCGGAGTGGGCTGTTGAGGTCTTCAAGGAAGCACGGCCGCGCGGGTTTACTACCGCCTACATCTCGAACGGCAACGCCACCCGGGAGGTCCTTGAGTACATCCGGCC
>VBGO01000167.1 GCA_005882525.1 Chloroflexota bacterium | reverse complement strand
CTGATCTTTCCGTCGCCCTTTCTGCGCAGCGCCCCGACCGAGCTGGTGCTGGAGGGCGGCAGCGAGGAGACCCCGAGGTCATGGCGAACGGTCGAGACCGAGTCGTTCGAGGAGGCGTTCAAGCGGGAATTGCTGGAGTTCTACGGCTGCATAACCGAAAACCGGGAACCACGGACCACGGCAACGGATGCCGTGCGCGATGTGGCGCTCTGCCAGGCGATCATCAGACAGCACCTCGCCGCCCGGGGCTAGGGGGTCATTCGCGTGGCGAGATCGAGGATCCCCTGGACGTACTGCTGCGTATCGGGGAACATTCCGCTATCGCGGAGGCTGGTCGGCCCCTGGTAGTAGGCGGCCAGCGCCATCGCCGGGTCCTTGAACGTGTCGAGGTTCTCGCGGAGGATCGCCGCGCCGACGTCGGCGTTGTCATACGGGTCCTGGATATCGACCGGACGGCCGAGCAGCGACGGTCCCGCTTCCTTCGCGGTGTCGGGCTGGACCTGCATCAGGCCGCGGGCACCGGTCTCCGAGACCTTTGACTGGTCCCAGCCGCTCTCCCAGTAGGAGACAGCCAACACCAGCTTCGGATCGAGCTTATGACGGATGGCGGCCTCGCGCAGGAGCTGGCGCAGCATGCGGCGGCTGTACGTTCGGTCGGCGCTGGTCGCCGGGGCCGCGGTTGCCGTTGACGCGGGCGTGGGACGGGTCGAAGCCGCCGGTGCTGGCGACCCGGGCGGGACGTGGACGACCGCGGCAACCAATCGCGCGCCGGCCTGATCGATCACGGTCCGTGACTGCGCCACCGCGGCGTCCTTGCTCGCGCCCAGGCCATGCTGGAGCTCATCCAGATGCGTCTGATTCGTCGAGCCCAACGGGCCGCTGACCACGCCTTTCACGGTTAGCGCAGTCGCGGCCGCACCGAGTAACGCTCCGCTCAGTATGCGTCGTCGTTTAGGCATCCCGACCATGTAAACGAATCGAAGCCGCCGCTAGCAAGCTGAGCCCCGGCGGCCCCACCCCGACCCTCCCCGGCACACGGGGAGGGTGACTCACCCGACCTGCCGGCCACGCTAGGCTTCGGACATGGCGACAATCCGGCTGCGGCTGGCGGCGTTCCTCGGAGTCCTTGCCCTGGCGGCATGTGGTGGCCCGTCCTCGACGGGTCCCACCCCGATCGCGACGACATCGAGTCCGACGGCGACAACCTCGGCGGCGGTGGGTTGCTCGGGTCAGCCCACGCCGAGTGAGACCGAGGGGCCCTACTTCAAGGCCGGTTCGCCCCGGCGTACCACGCTGGTGGAAGCCGGCATGGCGGGCACCCGCCTGTCACTGACCGGCCGGGTTCTCTCGCGCGACTGCGCTCCGCTGGCAGGGGCGAAGTTGGACTTCTGGCAGGCGAACGCCGCTGGGGCCTACGACAATTCGGGTTACCGCCTGCGCGGGAATCAGCTGACCGATGCGGACGGACGCTACGCGCTGCAGACGATCGTTCCCGGCTTATACCCGGGGCGTACCGAGCACATCCATGTGAAAGTGCAGCCGGCGGGTAAGTCGACGCTGACCACACAGCTCTACTTTCCGGGCGTCAGTCGATACCAACAGGACTCGATCTTTGACGCCCGGCTGTTAGTGACCGTGACGGGGACCGGCAGCCCCATGACGGCAACGTTCGACTTCATCGTCGAAGCGGGATGAGACTCGCGCGCCGCTACGGGGCCTGGCCCACGAACGTGGAGAGTTCTGGAGACAATCCGCCGTTGTTGGAGCCACGATGCAGCACGACCGTCGTTCCCTGGGAACAGGCGACGCCGTAGCCGTTCGCCAGGGAGTCGGTGATCGTCGCCCGGATTTGATCCTGCTCACCGGCAAAGAAGTGACCAAGGTAGGCGGCCAGGTCGATCGCGACATAGTCGGCGTCGTCTTTCACGGACAACAGGTAGATCTGCCGCCGATGGCTGAGGTGTGGCAGCAGGGAATTCGAGGCCGAGACGCTCGCCTCCTCCGGGATCACGGTCAGGCACGACTGAATGTCGGCGACCTGGCGCGCCGAGATATAGGTGCTCACCTCGTCGAGGGGCCGGACGACGCCAAACGTGAGGATGAGGCCCGCGGCAAGCACGGCGACGGATGCGCCCACCGCGACGCCCCCAGCCTGCCCTCCCCCCGAGGGGGAGGGAGATGTTCCATGCCTTTCCCCGGACGGGGAGGGAGATATTCGGCGGGGAATGGCTTGCTGAAGCCGGGCGATGCCGTCGATGCTGGCGAAGGCCAGGATGGGGGCGATCACCAGCGAGTAGTGGAAGCTCGCGCTCCACAGCGCCGGGTTCGAGGACCACAGCCGCTCGAGGAGGGTGGGGATGGCGACCAGGCTGATAGGGGAAAGCAATGGGAGCAGGAGCCAGGCGCCAAGCAGTCCGCCCCACAACTTGAGCTTGGTCGGGTTGTCGGCCAGCAGCCGCAGCGATGAAATCGGATGCCGGACGATGTGCCACAATGCGCTGCCGGGTCCTGTCCCCAGCGCGTCGTAGGTCCAGTGGCCGTAAGGCACCCCGGCAATCGCCGGCATGACGACCTCGATCAAGGCCGCGAACCAGGCGGCGCAGAGGGCAATGACCGCGGCGCCCAGCCGCCAGCGGTGCTGCACCACCGCGATATAGACGCCGATGGCGGCAAAGGTGAGCGCGATATTCTCTCTCGCCAGCAGCCCGAGAGCGAGCATCGGCCAGAACAGCCAGTTGCGCTTCGTCAGGACCGCGTAGAGCCCGAAGGAAATCGCCGGCACCGCGAAGGCGATGTGGTGGAAGTCGTAGACGACCCCGGACAGGACGCCCCAGTAGGTCAGGTAAGCGGTCTCGACCGCGATCGCCGGGAGGAGCCCGAGCCGCTGACGGGCCCACCAGAAGATCGGCACCGCGGCGGCGGCCAGCAGCACCGCCTGCACGAGGAACAGGACACGGGCGTCGTCCCAGATCCAGTACAGGGGCGCCACCGTCATCAGGATCGGATGAAAGTGGTCACCGAGCAAGTTGGGGATCATCTCCACCGTGTTCGGGATCATCTGCAGCTGGCTGTAGCCCCAGACGGTCTGGTCCTGGACGCCGAGGTCGAAGGCGCTGCTGGCGAAACGGTCGTGCCGGTAGATGCTGACGGCCGCGTAGCCGATGGCGGCGATCAGCGCGAGCCCAACCGGCACGAGCGGGACCAGCCGCTGACGAACGCTCTTCGATCCGGCCGTCCGTCTCATCGTCTTCTCATCCGACGCTGCTTTCATTCCAGACCGTGCCCCGTTCTCGTAGCCTGTGCTCATGCTCGATCGCCCACTAAGCCTCGTCGTCCCGGCGCACAATGAGGCGCTCAACATGATGACGGTCATCGCGAAGACCGTCCCGGTTCTCGAGGGGCTGGCGCCGGACTGGGAGATCGTGCTGGTCGACGACGGCAGCACCGATGACACCGTGGTGGTGGCACGCGCGGCGATGGGTGCCGCCGCCGGCCGCCTGCGGGTCATTAGCCACGACGGTAAGCGCGGATACGGGATCACCGTTGCCGATGGACTGCGCGCCGCGAGGATGGGCTATGTCGCGTTCATGGACGGCGACGGGCAGTTCGATCCCGCTGATCTCAGGACGCTGGCCGGCCTGATGCCAACCAGCGATCTGGCCGCCGGCTGGCGACGGCGCCGCGCCGACCCGAGCTACCGGCTGGTTATCGCTGGCGTCTTCAACGTCCTGGTCCGTGCCCTGTACGGCGTGCGAGTCCGAGACATCGACTGCGGCCTCAAACTGATGCGGCGCGAAGTGCTCGATGCCGCGGGGCCCCTGCTGGCGCGATCGGCGTTGCTCAACACCGAGCTGTACTTCAAGTGCCAGCGCAGCGGGCTTCGCATTCAGCAAGTGGCCGTGAATCATTACCCGCGGGTGGCCGGCGTTCGGTCGGGTGCCCGCCTCATCCCGATCCTGCGGGCGATCCGCGACCTGGTCTGGCTTCGGTTCCGGCTGGCGCGGCACTGGCGGGCGCCGTCGCATGCCGTGCCCGTTCCCGAAAGCTCGTAAAGGTTTGACGCAAACCATCGCGCAGCTGGGTGGGGGCCCGCCACTCCAGCAACTTCGCCGCGCGACGGGTGTCGAGCGCGGTGTCGCGGACCTCGCCCGGGGGCGCCTCGACGAAATCGACGGAGCCGTGGTAGGTCGCCGCGGCGACCAGCTCATCGACGACGGTGCGGACGCTGCTGGCAACTCCGGTTCCGATATTCATCGCGCCGCTGACGCGCGAGCGCAGGGCGCGCAGGTTTGCATCCGCGACGTCGGCGACGAACACGAAGTCTCGGGTCTGCTGCCCGTCTCCACGAATCACTGGAGCACGGCCGGACAGGAGACGCTCGCAGGTGATCGCCACGACGCCGGCTTCCCCGGTTCCATCCTGGAAGGGCCCGTAGACGTTCGAGTACCGAAGCGCCAGCGTCCGAAGCTTGAACGTCCGGGCGAACACCCCGAGATAGCCTTCCGCGGCCAGCTTGGCGGCCCCATATGGCGAAAGTGGTCGCGGCGTCGTGCGCTCACTTGTGGGCAGGCGCGCGGCCCGGCCGTAGATCGCCCCACCGGAAGATGCGAAGACGAAGCGTCGGCAGCCGACATCCGCGCTCGCCTTGAGGAAGGCGACCGTCCCCAGCACGTTGACCAGGGCGTCTCCCGCCGGATCGCGAACGGATCGCGAGACACCGCCCTGAGCCGCCAGGTGCAGGATCGCGTCGGGCCGAAAATGGGCGACCGCCCCGGCAGCCGCGCTACTGTTGAGGTCCGCCGCCGTCAGATCGACGTTCGGTGGCAGCGGCTCACCGCACGCATGACGCAGATCGTCGACGACCAGGACGGTGAAGCCGTCGGCGACCAGCAGGCGCACGGTGTGCACACCGATGAAGCCCGCGCCGCCCGTGACCAGGACGCGCTTCACGGCCCCCACTCTGCCCTCCCCGGCGAGCGGAGCAGGGATCTCCGGGAGGGGGAATGATCAAGCGCCGTTGGCTGCGGGTCGGCGTGCCGGTCGTGGTGACCGCGGCGCTGCTGTTCCTGGTGCTGCGGGCGGTGCCGCCGGGGCAACTGGCGGAGACCCTCACGGATGTCTCGCCGGGGCTGGCGCTGCTCGCCGCGCTCGCGGCCTTCGGTTTTATCGCCGCGCGCGCCCTGCGCTACCGGCTGTTGCT
>VBGO01000031.1 GCA_005882525.1 Chloroflexota bacterium | reverse complement strand
TCAGCGGGTCGAAAACGCTGACCCGGTCACCAGGGAACAGGTCGACGGCCGCGCGGTAGGCGGCGAAGCTTATGGCCGCATTGATATTGGCCAGGGTGCGCTCCCGAGGCGGCCGGCGAAGAACAGCGCCGAATCTGGTGCCGACCGCGCGATGATCGTACGCGGCCCAGGCATCAAAAACGCAGGTGTGGACGATGGCGAGGGCGCGCGCCACCATGGGCGGGCCGAGCTTGGAATCACGGACGCCCTGGAGGGCAGCCTCGTTCCAGAGCAGGACGACGCTATCGCCGGAGGCGAAGACGTCAAGCGGCAGCCCACCCAAGGCGGGGGCGGCCGCGGCCAGGGCTCCCCACTTGAGCGCGGTCCGGCGCGTAATTCGCAAAGGTTCTCGCTCGCTCATCAATCCCCTTTCCCTGATGTTGAACCGAGTGAGCGCCGGCGCCAGCTGAGCGCCGGCGCTCTTCAAAGCCTAGTGGACCGTTATCTGACCCTCGAGCAGGATCTCATGGAAGGCGAAGGTTAACGTCGAGACCGTCAGCGTGACTGTGGTGCCGGGGCCGCCTGCCTTCACCGAGGCCGTGAACGCGACGTTTTGCCCGGCTCCAAGCCCGGTCACGGTTGCGGTCCCGTACAGCACCGCGGTTCCGTCTCTCACCGTCACCGAAGTCACGTGGCCCGTCACGTACATCGCGTTAACCTCGAAGTCCCCGCTTTCGGGGCTGAAGCTCGTCGCCACCGGGGGCATCAGTGCCAGGCACTCGAAGGCACCGCCCTGACTATTGGCGTGAAAGGCCAGCACGGTCGTGACTGGTACAGGCCCCGGGCCACCGCCCTCGATGATGGTCTTTCCGCCACCCGAGACCTGGTGCCCTCCATCGTTCGCCGCTCCAGCGCTCACAGCCAGCGACGCCGACGCGGCAAGGCCGAGCGCCAGCAGGATGCCGGCCCACGCTGCCACTCGACGTAGCAGGTGAACCCGACCGCGGTGTGACCCATTGTTGGAAAATCCGTTAGGCTCGACCATCGCTCTTCCTCCCTATTAACAAGCCGTGATGGACGGCGGGGAGGCGCCCGAGGACGCCTCCCGGTTAGGCTCTGATTGCCGTGGTCTAGCTAATCCTTGTCTTTAGTAAGAAAGTGGAAGACCGTCGGACCTCCCAGCCAGTGCGAAAAGTCGACATACTCTCTGGTGGCCGTGATCCCTTCGAACATGCAGTCGGGAGATCCCGGTAGGTGGCAGTCGACTGTCAGGGTGCCGCTTTTCCCATCGTCGTACTTGATCCGGAGCAATGCCAGGCCCGCCGTCGCCGTCGCCTTGGTGCCTCCGGGGATGCAATCGTCGAAGGGAGGAAAGTGTCCATCTGGCGCTGACGTCCAGCTCAGCAGCTCGGTGACGCGGTAGCTGCCCGAACCGGGGAGGCAGCGTGAATCAGCCGGATCAGAGGGCGAGACCGCCCAGGTTCCCCCGCCAGTGACGCCGCGAACGCACCGATTGCGGACGTTCGGAAAGGTCCCGGAGCCGGTCATCACGATGGTCGCTCCATGCTCGGCTTGGGCGGACGAAGTCCCACCAGGGCTGACGCAACCGTTGACAATCCGGATCAGGTCCCACCGAACCCGTCCACGTCCCTCCCCTTCATCGCCGTCGGCGAAAGCTGCGACTGGAGCCCCCAGGACACTAACGAGGCCCGCCGCGCCCGCCCCCTTGAGGATCTGTCGCCGCGTGATGTGCAGGTCTTTCATGGCTGCGCTCCCTCCTTAAGGAACAACCGACCCGGCTCCGAGGCTCGGTCCCCTTGCCGAGCGAGTTCACCCTAAGCGAAATTAAGCGGCCGGTCAAGAGAATTTACCGTTTTGCGCAAGGTGCCAGCGTCGGGACCTCGGTGCGGCAGACACGGTTGTGCCAGTCGAATGTCTGTTCGAGCCGGACGGAGTCCGCCAGGCTTTTTCAGGCGCTGGCTGGGTCAACTGGTCACGGTTGGCAACCGCGCTAAGGTCCTTGGATCAGCAGCTGGCTCCCTCGGTCGACCTGTTTGTGCGCACCTGGTCGACTCAGCGATCCGGCGAGATCAGCTAGGGGATCCGAGGGTAATAACAGCGATTGAATGTGGCGAGTCGTTCGCCGTGTTGCAGCGCCGACGCGCCAATCAGGGCCTCGCCAAGCTCCAGGGCATGGCGCCCGTTTGGAGGTTGCTGCGCAAGATTTCTAAGGACGTCAGAGTCGAGAATCATCCCACCAGTCGTCGACGCGGTTGCCAGGGCGTAGCTTCCTCAGCTCGGTATCAGTCGGCCCGAGATCGGGCCGCTCCTTCCACACCCCGAAGGCACCGGCACGCAGCGCGTCGACTAAATCCTCCTTGGGAGTTGCGGCCCAGCGGGCATCGATCGCCTCCCGGATCAGCTCTGACACGGTTCGGCGGGTGCGTTTGGCAACCCGATCAAGCTTGTGCCAGCGCCTTGAGCAAAGAATGAACGGCGGGAGGCGTGCTCCCGCCCAGTCACCGATCCTTCAGCGGGTTGCCGTTGCCATCGGTGCGAGCGATTTGATGGCCTGCTGAAAGATCACCGTCTGCTTCATGATGCGCTCGCCGATCGCCGCGCCCACGACGCCGATGTCGTCTACGAGCAGGCTGGCTCGAGCGATCAAGCCCTGGAACTCGTCGTCCTCATAACGCAGACGATTCAGCTTGGTCGGATTTCCTCGCGCAAGCGTGAACCCGCCGAGGTCGCCACCGTGGAGCTCAAGGAGGACGGTCTCGTAGCTGTCAATCTCGCCGCGCTGCTTCAGTCGCTCGAAGTATTGCTGCGCCTCCCCAAAGACTTCGAGCGCCTGTTGCTCATGACCAGGCTTCACCGTTCCGAAGCCGACGAACAAGCCGAAATCAGAAGCCATCTGCGATCACCTCCATCCTCGCTTCCACGTCGCCCACGCGACGCCTCGACCGGAGTCTACACCTCAAGCCGAAAGCAAACAAAGACCGGCGGCTCGGGGTGGCAGCGAATTTCGAGCTCCCCGATTGAAGGTGATGGCTGGGCCAACTGGTCAGCGTTAGCAACCATCCTGGCGGACCTCGGCAACGCTGTCGCGACTGAGATGAACCGGTCCTGACTGGATTTCGCAGTTGAGATCGCCGTAAATCCGACGGTGGCCGTATGCGTGCCGGCGCATTAGTCGCACGCGTCGCCACCGGAGCCTTCCGACGCCGTGAATAAGCGGTTTGGAGGCGCCGGCACCGGCAAACCAACGGTCCCGGCCGGAAGATCGGTCGGCTCCGGCTAGCAACCGTCTTCGTATCGGAAAGAGGCGGCCGGAAGGCCGCCTCTTTCGTAGCGTCCCGCGGTCCCGAAACGGTCAGCACGAGTGTCAAGGCCAGCGCAGCTAGGGCGATGCCTACGGCAACATCCGAGGGCTCGCGGGCCACGTCGGGGGAAGAAGCCAAACGTACGAAGCGGCCGCATCGCTAACCCGACACCGGGCGGTTCCTGATCAGCTTCCGACAACCATTGCGTTTGACCGCCACCGGCTGAAGGCGATAGCTGGGGCCCAGGATTCGAACCCGGGCGATGGGTCGGAAGATCCAGGCTCCGGCCGGCTGGTGGAGGCGGCGAGAATCGAACTCGCGTCCGAAGCAGCGTCCCGCAAGACATCTACAAGCGTAGTCCCGGTTTTGCATCTCACCTGCCCGGCTCCCGTGGGACCGGATCCGAACAGGCCAGTCGCGGTATTGAGTCCCCCCGACGGCCGCGACGCCCGCCGGGAGCGAGTCAGCGGAGTTTACGCCGGACACCGCTCCTGCTGACCGAGAGCGGGCCGGCGCCGGGGATAAATCCCCGGTTGACTTCGCTACTTACGCAGCGTAAGCCAGTTCGCGATTGGCGTTTATAGCCTTGCCGCTTTTACGTGCTCGGCGACACGGCTCGCCATCTTGCAGACCACTACCCCGTCGAGACCTGGCGCCCCCGCCAGTCAGTCGGAGCCGCATTATTTTACCCCTGTGCGTGCCTCTTGAATCGAGTGGGTGGTCAACCGGGGCCACCCTCAATGATGGTCGTTACGCGCCAAACACGTTTCGAGTAAGCCTCCTGCGACTCGTTGGGCAGAGCGGGCTGCATGTGCAGTTTGCCGCCGAACGCGAGCAGGTAAGCCCCATAAGGATGGGCTTGCTTCCCAGATTGGTCGTAGTGAGCGACGTCAATCAGTAAGCGCCGACGCCATGTCGGCAGGACCAGGGGATAGATGAGCCTGACGAGACCGATCGCCACGGCCGCCCCAAACGCGGCGAGCAATGCTCGCGTCGGAGATGCCGGAGACACTGTACGAAACGCTAAATCGAGCACGTAGCCGAGTAGCTGAAACAAAAAACCCGTAACAAGCGCGGAGACCCCGATATAAGTGGAGATCTTGTCCTCAACCCGGGCGACGACTTCCGACGGATTGAATCCAAAGTACGTGGCGGAAAGATTCATGATCTGGCGTGACGGTAGAAGTAGGCCCTTGGCTAGCAGGAACGCTCCAGCGATATCAAATCCGATGCCGACGACGAAGATGTCTTCGTAAGAGAGGTAGTCAAACACCGCCAAAAACTTCATTCATTGGCCTCTTTCATGCTTCTTGAGAGCGGAACCGCCTACGGCCGCGTTTTGGTGGCACGATCCATCTCGCGCCGGGCGTCCTTGGCGGCGATCGCCTCGCGCTTGTCGTATTGCCGCTTGCCCTTGGCCAGACCGATTTCCAGCTTGACACGATTGCGGGCCCAGTAGAGCCGGAGCGGCACCAGCGTCAGGCCTTTCTGCTTGATCGTGATGCCGAGCCGGATGATCTCGGCCTTGTGCAGCAGCAACTTGCGCTCCCGTTTGGCTTCGTGATTGCTGCTGTGGCCACGCTCGTACGGGCTGATGTGGACGTTGACGAGGAAGGCCTCTCCCCCACCGAACCGGACGTAGCCCTCGCGCAGGTTGGCCCCGCCGTCGCGCAGCGACTTGATCTCGGTGCCGACCAGCTCGATGCCCGCCTCAACCGTCTCCAGGATGAAGTAGTTGTGGAAGGCGACCCGATTGGTTGCAATCGTCGTGTCCTTGTCAGTCTTCTTCTTCCCCATTAGCGTCGCCCCCGTGCCCACGCCGCCGCCGGCATCCGCCGCCCACCGGGGGCTTGGACCTCGTCGACAACGTAGGTGCCGGCGCTGGTGGCCACTGGGATTCCGTCAGGAGCGGCGCCGTCGAGATGGCCGCGAATGACCTTGACCTGCGCGCCGTTGAGCGTGATCCAGCAGCCGAGCCGCTCGCTCAAGGCGCGCACGCGGCGGTCGATTACCTGGGCGGACATGGTCTGCGGGTCAAGCTTGCCATCCTCCGACCGCAGCCGCGGAGCATGCGTTGCACCCTCGGCCGGCTGCGGCACCGGGGCGATGCGCCCGCCGGCGAGATCGTCGAGGGTCTGCACCATCAGCCGTGCACCCAGATCGGCGAGCTGGCCTTCGAGCCGGCCCGCCGTCGCGTCCGGCGCCAGCGGGACGCGGGCCTGCGCCAGGATGGGACCGGTGTCGACGCCGGCATCCATTTGCATGATGGTGACGCCCGTCTCGGTATCGCCGCTCAGGATCGACCATTCGATCGGGGCGGGACCACGGTGCCGCGGCAGCAATGAGGCGTGCACATTCAGGGTGCCCAGCCGCGGCGCGGTGATCAGGCTGGCCGGCAGGATTTGCCCGTAGGCCACCACCACCATCACTTCTGCGCCCGCCTGCCGAATCCGAGACTGGGCGGCGTCGTCTCTTATCCGCTCGGGCTGGAAGACCTCGAGGTCCAGTTGCAACGCCCGCCGCTTGATCCCCGACTGGAGCAATTTGAGTCCGCGGCCTGCGGCGCGGTCAGGTTGGGTGACGACCAGGGCAACCTCGTGCCCGGCCTCCCGCAGCTGGTTCAACGTCGGCTCGCCAAACATTGCCGTGCCGGCGAAGACAATGCGGAGCCGTTCCTTAGGCGCCGACGAGTTCTTCTTCCTTCTCCTGATCCTGTGGTTCGACCTTGCGCAGCGTGTCGAGGCTGGTCAGACGGTCGGTGAAGAGAATGCCGTCAATGTGGTCGATCTCGTGCTGGATGGCGCGCGCCAGCAGCGCGTCACCCTTGATCTTCACCGGTTTGCCGTGCCGGTTGAGCCCTCGTGCCACCACCTGCATGTAACGCTTGACCTCACCCACGTATCCGGGGATGGACAGGCAGCCTTCGAGACCGATCTGCTCGCCATCCCACTTGACCATCTCCGGGTTCACCAGGGTATGCAGGTTGGTGTCCGTCTTGATCACCACGACGCGCAACCCCACCCCGACCTGCGGCGCGGCCAGCCCCACCCCCGGAGCGGCCACCATGGTATCGACCATGTCGTCGATCAGCTTCCGGATGCTGCTGTCGACGCGCGGCACACGCTTCGCCTTCTGACGAAGGATCGGCGCTTCCTGGGTGAGGATTTGGAGAACGGCCATTTGTCTCAGAGCCTACATCGGGTCGACGTCGAGGCTCCAGCCCCGGCCGCGCGGCAAGCCGTCGGCCACCCGGTGCAGGTCGGCCCCCTTGAGGGTTACCTCGTAGCGGAACTCGTCCTTGAGGCGATACACAAACGCAGGAGAGGGTCCGAGCACCTCGATGTCGCCCAAATTGAGCAGGGCGATTGTAGCAGACAGATGTTCGGCGGCCGTCTTCGCCTCGCGCGCCGCACGGGCCTCGTCCCGGTGTCCGTAGGTGGCGACGATCAGCTCGGCAAACGGCGGAAACCGGTAGGCGCGGCGGACCTCCAGCTCCTCCCGGAAGAAGCCCCGGTAATCGTGGTACTGCGCGTGTTTGATGGCCGGGTGGTCGGGCGTGTACGTCTGGATGAAAACGCTCGAGGCGGCGCTGCCCCGGCCGGCTCGCCCGGCCACCTGGGTCAGCAGGCTGAAGGTCCGCTCCGACGAGCGGTAATCGGGAAAGTGAAGGCTGGTATCGGCATTGACCACACCGACCGTAGTGACCCTGGGCAGGTCCAGCCCCTTGGCCACCAGCTGGGTGCCCACCAGCACATCCGCCTCACCCGACATCATCTGGTCGAAGATCAGGTCCGCCGCGTCGGGCGTCTTCATGACGTCGCGGTCGAGCCGGAGCACGCGCGCCGCCGGGAACAGGCTGCGAACTTCCTGTTCGATGCGCTCGGTGCCGATGCCAAAGCTCTTGATGTACCGGCTGCCGCAGGCCGGGCACCGTCGCGGGAGCGGTTCGGTGCTGCCACAGTAGTGGCACTGCAACCGGTTCAGCGCGGCGTGATAAACGAGCGCGACGCTGCAATGGGGACACTCGCGTGCCTGGCCGCAATCACGGCAGAGGACGAAGGTCGCCAGGCCGCGGCGGTTCAAGAATAGGATCGACTGCTCGCGGCGAGCGAGCGACTCGCCGATCGCCTCGCGCAACGGCCGGCTCAGCGGGCCGAACTGCTCCGCCTGAAGTTCCTTGCGCATGTCGACGATGGTGACCGGCGGTAGCGGCCGTCCCTGGGCGCGATGCGGCAGCTCGAGCAGGCGCTCACGACCCGATAGCGCCCCGGCGTAGGTCACGACGCTGGGTGTGGCGCTGCCCAGGAGGAGGACGGATCGGGTTCGGCGGGCCAGCCAGCGGGCAACGGTCGGCGCATGGTAGCGGGGGATGCGGTCCTGTTTGAATGCCGAGGACTCCTCCTCATCGATCACGATCAGGCGAAGCCGGGGCAGCGGCGCGAAGACGGCAGCGCGCGGCCCGATCACGATATCGGCCTCGCCCCGCCGGATCCGCCACCATTCGGCCGCCCGCTCGGCCTCGGTGAGGGCGCTGTGCAGTACGGCCAACCGGCCGGGGAACCGCGCCGCGAACCGACCTACGGTCTGCGGCGTCAGGGCGATCTCCGGTATCAGGACGAGAGCCTGGCCCTCCTTGGCCAGGACCTGCTCGAGCAGCGCCAGGTAGACCTCGGTCTTCCCGCTCCCGGTCACACCATGGAGCAGAAAAACCTCCGATTCCTGGCGGGTAAGCGCGACGGCGATCCGTTCCCGGGCCGCCTCCTGCCCCGGCTCGAGCGCGATCACCGCAGGGTGGCTGACCTGCGCGGCCTGCCGCAGGATGCGGCTCTGGCGGCGGCGCTTCACCGATCGCTTGATCACGGCCCGAACGCGCGGCGGCACGACGGCCCGGACCACCTCGTCGAGCGGCACCTGGTAGTGCGCGGCGACGAAACCAGCCAGCTCGACGAGCACGGCGGGGAGCACCGGCTCGGCGTCGAGCAGCGCCTCGATCGGTTTGAGCTCCAGGACCGTCGGCCCCTGGTCGAGCGCGTACACGAAACCGGTCACCGTCCGCTTGCCAAACGGCACCCGGACCCGGTGTCCGATCTCGATCACGCCGGTCAGCGCCTCGGGTACGGCGTAATCGAACAGCCCGGATTGGCTTCCCACCCGGGCCTCCACGGCGACCTGCGCGATCGCCTGCAGAGTCGTGTCAGGCGCCGCGGTTGCGACTCGCGTCAATGGCATCCCAGATCTGCCCGGCGACCTCCCACTTGGGCAGCCGCGGCACCTCGGCGACCACGCCGGACGGGGTGACGACCGTAACCGCGTTGAAGTCGCTCGCCAGGCCCTGGCCGTCAACGCCCACCTGGTTGGCGACGATCATGTCGAGCTGCTTGGCGCTGAGCTTCTGCTGCGCCTGGGCGCGGAGCTCCTCCGTCTCCGCGGCGAAGCCGACGCGAAAGAGCCCGCGGCGCGGTCCGAGGGTTTTCAGGATGTCGACATTCGGGCGCAGGCGGAGCTCTAACGGCCGGTCCGTCCGGCGGAGCTTCGAGGCCGCCACTTCCGCCGGGGCATAGTCGGCAACCGCGGCCGCCATCACCAGCACGTCGGCATCGGCGCAGGCCCGCTGCAGGGCCGCCAACATCTCGCTGGCACTACCGACCGCGACTTCGGCAATCCCCTCCACGTCGGAGGGCACGGTGGTGACCAGCGTGACCTCGGCGCCGCGCGCCGCGGCGACCTCGGCCAGGGCGCGGCCCATCTTGCCGCTGGAGAAATTGCCGACGTAGCGGATCGGGTCGACGGCCTCCCGCGTGCCACCCGCGCTGACCACCACCCGAAGACCGTCGAGGTTGCGGCGGTCGGCGAGCACCGCTTCGATGACCGCCACGACGCGCTCCGGCGCCGCCAGACGGCCGAGCCCGGACTTGCCGGAGGCGAGACGGCCGCTGGCCGGCCCGACGATCGCCGCCCGCCGCGCCTTCAGGACGTCGAGATGGTCCTGAGTCTGCTGCTGGCTGAACATCACATCGTTCATCGCCGGGGCGACGACCAGCGGGACATGGCTCGCCAGCACCGTCCCCGAGACGATCTCATCGGCGAGGCCCAGTGCCAGCTTCGCGATCGTGTTGGCGGTGGCCGGCACGATGGCGATCACCTCGGCCCACTCGGCCAGCTTGATATGGCTCTCCCCGCCACCCTGCGGCGTCAGCCAATCGGCGGCGACCGGGTGGTCGGAGACCGCTTCGAAGGTCAGCGGCGTGACGAACCGGGTCGCCTCGGGCGTCATCAGGACCCGGACCTCGGCCCCGGCCTCGGTCAGCAGCCGGATGCACTCGATCGCCTTGTAGGCCGCGATCCCGCCGCTGACGCCGACTGCGACGCGACGGCCCGCCAGCCGACCCTCGGTCATACCGGCGTCTGGCGGCGGGCGTGCTCGGCCGCGATCATCGCCAGGATCTCGCGCGCCGTCTCCTCGACATCGCGATTGCAGACCACATGGACGTAGTCCTTGGCCAGACCGAGCTCGATCAGGGCCTCCTTCTGCCGAAGCGCGAGCGCCTCCGGCGACTCGGTGTTCCGACCGGTCAACCGGTTGAGCAGCTCCTCGGTCGAGGGCGGCGTGATGAAGATGAAGAGGCCGTCCGGCTTGCGTTTGCGGACGAAGGTCGCGCCGTGGACGTCGATCTTGAGAACGATGTCGTCGCCCCGGTTCAGGGCGTCCTCGACCCGCCGGCGGGAGGTCCCATAGTAGTGGTCGTAGACCCTCGCCCACTCGAGGAATTCCTTCTGTTCGATCAGGCGGAGGAATTCGGGCTCGCTGATGAAGCTATAGCTCTGGCCGTCCACCTCCCCGGGTCGGGGCGGCCGGGTTGTGTACGACACCGAGTACTTGAGCTGGGGGGCCAGCTCGAAGAGGCGCCGCAAAACGGTATCCTTCCCCACTCCGCTCGGTCCGGAGATCACAATCAAGAGCCCGGCCCTGGGCTGACTCATCTGATCACCGCATTCTACTCAGCGAATTCCAGGCTGATTCGAAGTCGGCGGGCGGGTTGGCCTGCCAGGTCATCGACGTTCCCGTCCGCGGGTGTCGCAACGTCAGGGCTTGCGCATGGAGCGCCGGCCGGGGAATCAGCGCCGAACGGCGGCCGTAGACCGGGTCACCGAGGACCGGGTGATGGATATAGGCGAGGTGGACCCGGATCTGATGGGTGCGCCCCGTTCCCAACCTCACCTCGAGAAGGGAGTGGCCGCCCGCGATCCCGATCCGCCGGAAGTCGGTCACCGCCTCCCGGCCGTTCGCGACTACCGCCATCCGCTGCCGGTTCTTCGGGTCGCGGCCGATGGGCGCCTCGATTCGGGCCGCCGGGTCGGCCACCTCGCCGACCACGATCGATCGGTATCGACGCGCGATGATCCGCCGCTGCAGCTGCCGGGCCAGCTCGCGATGCGCCTCGTCGTTCCGGGCGACCACCATCAGGCCGGAGGTGTCGCGGTCCAGGCGGTGGACGATGCCCGGCCGCTCGGTGCCCCCGATCGTGGACCACCCCGGGCCGCGGCCGAGCAAACCGTGGACCAGCGTGCCGGTCGGATGACCCGGCCCAGGATGCACGACCAGCCCGGCCGGTTTGTCGATGACGACCAGGTCCTCGTCCTCGTAGAGGACGCGGAGGTCCATCGTTTCGGCCTGCAGCCGAGTGGGAACGGGCGTGGGCAGCTCCCATCGCAGGCGATCGCCGGCCCGGAGCCGGCTCCCAGCACGTGCCGGCCCATCGTTGTGGCGGACGTGCCCTTCCGCGATCAGGCGTTGAACCTGGCTCCGGCTTTGCCCGGCGAGCAGGCCGGCAAGGTACTGGTCGAGTCGAGGCGCGTCAACCGGAACAGTGTGCGGCTCCGCCTCGGTCAACCTAGCCTGGAGCGGCCGCTCCGCCAGATCGTGCCCAACAGGAGCACCGCGACGCCGACGGTGATCGCCGAGTCGGCGACGTTGAAGATCGGCCAGTGCGGCACCTGGATGAAGTCGATCACCGAACCCTTGACGCCTCGATCGTAGGCGTTGGCGATGGCACCCCCGAAGACCAGCGCCAGGCCGAGCCGGGCCGACCAGTCACCGGGCGGCAGCCGCCAGTAATAGATAAGGATGCCGACCAGCACTACGGCGGAGATGAGCAGGAAGCCCAAGGTGAAGTTCTGGAAGAGGCCGAAGGCGGCGCCCTTGTTCCGGGTCACGGTCAAAAAGAGGACGTGGTCCAGGATCTGGCGCGGCCCGTAGGGAACCCCGAACCGCTGCTCGACGCCGATCTTCGTGATCCGATCCACGATCACGACGGCGGCGGCGATCCCCGCCCCCAGGAGGTAGCTGCGGACCCGGTTCAGCGGGCTGCCACCCGGACGACGCTCACCTGGAGGTCGAGCCCCTCGATGCGGAGCGTTTCCGTCGAGGCCCCCTCGGGGGGACCGCCCCGTCCAACCGCCACCGCCAGGGTCTCGGTCGCGATGTAGTCACGCCATCGCTCGAGCGCCTCGGCGAGCAGCCCATCACCGTCGTAAAAGAGACGGATCCGATCTTCGACCGCGAAGCCGGACTGCTTGCGGAGCTCCTGGATTTTGCGCACCAGATCGCGGGCCAGGCCTTCGAGCTTCAGCTCCTGGCTGATCTCGGTATCCAGCGTCAGCCCGCCCCCCTCGCCGCGGTAGCGCGCCGCCTTGATGTTCAATTCCTCGAGCAGGATGCTCTCCAGCTCCGGCTTGAGCGGCGGCTCGGCGATCGTCACGGCACGAAGTGGTTGGCGGACCTTGATCGCGGCGGCGTTGCGGGCCGCCAGGCCGGTCGCGACCAGCCGCCGAACAGCCGACATCTGCTGCCGGAGCTCATCGTCGCGCCAATCGGGGGCCACCACCGGCCAGTCGCTCAGGTGGACGCTCTCGGGTTGGCCTTGCTTTCCGGCCGCCAGGTTCTGATAGATGGTTTCGGATACGAAGGGCATGTAGGGGGCCAGCAACTGCGCCAGGCTGACCAGCACCTGGTAGAGCGTCTGGTAGGCGCTCCGCTTGTCCACGTCAGACTCCGATTTCCAGAACCGGCGGCGCGACCGCCGCACGTACCAGGTGGAGAGGTCGAGCACGAAGGCCTCCAGCCGGCGGGCGGCCGTCGGCGGGTCGTAGGCGTCCATCGCCTTTTCGACGTCGGCGATCGTCACCGCCAGTTCCGCCAGGAGCCAGCGGTCGAGGGTCGCTCGCTCGGGCACCGGGACCGCGGCTGCAGCCGGGTCACGCCCGTCGAGCCTCGCATAGTTGGCGAAGAAGCCGTAGGTGTTCCAGAGGATGAGAAGGAACCGGCGGACGACGTCCTGCACCGCCGACAGGTCGAACCGGTAGTCGTTACCGATCGCCACCGCCGAGAAGAAATACCAGCGGGTCGCGTCCGCGCCGAACTTCGACATAACCTCCATCGGGTCAACCGAGTTCTTCATGGACTTGCTCATCTTCCGGCCCTGCTTGTCGAGCACGGTTCCATTCACGATCACGTTCTTGAACGCCGGCTGGTCGAACAGCATGGTGCCGATGGCCAGCAGGCTGAAGAACCAGCCGCGGGTCTGGTCGACGCCTTCGGCAATGAAATCGGCAGGAAAGCGCTGCTTGAAGAGCTCCTGGTTTTCGAACGGGTAGTGATACTGCGCGACCGGCATCGACCCGGAGTCGAACCAGACGTCGATCAGGTCGGTGACGCGGCGCATCGCGCCCCCGCATTTCTGGCAGGGCAGGGTTACCCGGTCGATGTAGGGCCGGTGCAGATCATCCTTCAGGGTCAGGCCGAGCTCCGCCACCGAGCCCACGCAGCGCCGCTCATCGCACTGTTCGCAGATCCAGATCGGCAGCGGCGTGCCCCAGTAGCGCCAGCGCGAGAGCGACCAGTCGACGAGCGTCTCCAACCAGTTCGCCATCCGTCCGGTGCCGACGTAGGGTGGGACCCAGTTGACCAGGTTGTTGTTGCGAATCAACTCATCCTTGACGGCGGTCGTCTTGATGAACCAGGAGGTCAGCGCGTAATAGAGCAGCGGCGTGCCGCAGCGCCAGCAGAACGGGTAGGTATGCCGGATCGTTTCCGCCCGGTACATCAGGCCGCGCCGCGTCAGGTCCTCGATGATCTTGGGGTCCGCCTTCTTGACGAAGAGCCCGGCGAAGGGCTCGACCTCGGGGCGGAAGCGACCGGCCAGATCCACGACGTGGCGAACCGGGATGCCCTTCCTCAGACAGAGCTCGAGGTCGTCGACGCCGTAGGCGGCCGCCGTGTGCACGATACCGGTGCCGTCCTCGACCGAGACGAAGTCGGCGTCGACGACGTAAAACGCCGGCTTGTCGGGGATCAGGTACGCATAGAGCGGCGTGTAACGCTTGCCCAGCAAACTCTTCGCGTCGACCTCCGCCTCGACCTGGTACTCGCCCTGCAGCACCGACAGTCGAGCCCGGGCCAGGATGTAGCGCTCGTCCCCCTGGCGAACCCGCACATAGGGGATATCGAGGCCGACCGCCAGCGCGACATTACCCGGCAACGTCCAGGGGGTTGTCGTCCACGCCAGGAAATAGGTCTTCGGCTCATCCTCGAGCTCGAACTTCACATAGACGGATGGATCCTCGATATCGTCCTCGTATCCCAGCGCCAATTCGTGACTGGACAGAGGCGTCTGGTCCCGCGGACAATAGGGCACCACCTTGAACCCCTGGTAGAGCAGTTGCTTGTCCCAGATCTGCTTGAGGATCCACCAGACGCTCTCCATGTAGGTGGTGTCGAGCGTCCGGTACGCCTGGTCGAAGTCCACCCAGTAGCCCATTCGCTCGGTGACCTGGGCGAACTGGTCGATGTACTTGAAGACGCTTTCCCGGCAGAGCTTGTTGAAGGCTTCGATGCCAAACTTCTCGATGTCCTGCTTGCCGGTGAACTTCAGCTGCTTCTCGACCTCGATCTCCACCGGCAGGCCGTGTGTGTCCCAGCCGGCCTTCCGCTCGACGTAGTAGCCGCGCATCGTCTTGTAGCGAGGGAACAGGTCTTTCAGGGCGCGCGCCAGCACGTGGTGGATGCCGGGGAGATTGTTGGCGGTTGGCGGCCCTTCGTAAAAAACGAACGGCGGTTTCCCCTCGCGCTGCTTGAGGCTCTTGTGGAAGATATCGCGCTCGTTCCAGAAGGCAAGCACCTCGACTTCCATCTCGGGGAAGCCGGCGCGCGTCGATACCTCCTGGAACATGGACGCCAATTCTAGTGGCTCTTGTTCAGCCGAGGAACTGGCCGAGCACGTAGAGCACGGCAATCGCGATCATGGGCGAGAAATCCACACCCAGCCCGGTTGGGATGACGCGGCGTAACGGCGAAAGCAGCGGTTCGGTGACGTCGACCAGGAATCCCATGAACATCCCGTGAAAATCGCGGATGAACCATGAGGCGGCGGCCCGCACGAAAATGGCAAAAATACAGAGGTAGATCAGGACCTGGGCAAAGGTGTGCAGGAAATTGATGGCGGTCTGCACTGGAAAAATTCAGCGCGGTCCGAAGAGCGCGCGGCCCAATCGTAGCATGGTGGCGCCTTCCTCCACGGCGACCGCGTAGTCATCCGTCATCCCCATCGACAGGACCGGGAGCGGCACCCCCAGCCGCTGACTCGTTTCGTCGCGGAGGACGCGCAACCGCCGGAAAACGGAGCGGACCGCTTCGGGGTCCTCGACCATGGGAGCAACCGTCATCAATCCCCGCAGCCGCAGATGCTGGGTCGCCTGAACGGCACCGGTCAGGATCGCCAGGTCCGCCGCCGGCGCCCCGGTCTTTTGTGGTTCCTCCGCGACGTTGACTTCGACCAGCACATCGAGGGGAGACTGGAGCCGTCCGTCGAGTGCCTCGGCCAGCGCGGCGCCGTCCACCGATTGCACCATTCGAAACCGCCCCTCGATGAACTTGATCTTGTTCGTCTGCAGGTGACCGATGAGGTGCCAGTCGACATCGGCGGGGCCGATCTCCTCGATCTTGGGCAGGGCCTCCTGCACCCGGTTCTCGCCAAAGATCCGCAGCCCGACGGCGATGGCCTCGCGGATCCGTTCCACCGGGAAACCCTTGGTGACGGCCACCAGTTCGACTTGCATCGGATCGCGCCCGGCGCGCTCGGCGCTGCGAGCGACCGTCTGGCGGACCGCCTTCAGGTTTGCGTCGAGCGACGCCGGCATCGTCAGGGCGCCACCACGACGGAGAGGAATCGACCAGGGCGACCGCCGCGATGGGAAAACCAGCGCTCCTCCTCCCGGGTGCACCAGCCAGCCGAGCGGATCCTGCTCGGCGCGACGCCCTCGTCCTCCAGCTGGAGCCGAACCACGCCCTCGAGGTCGAGCCGCACGTCGGCGCCCTCTCTCTGCAGGTACCGATCCTCGCGGCCGTAACGAGCCGCGAACTGCTGGGCAACCTCCCCACCCACCAGGTAGCAGCGGGCGCAGATGCCCGGACCGATCAGGACCTCGAGCTGGTCGGGCGCCGTCCCATAGGCCAGATGCAGGGCCTGGACGGTTTGGGTCGCGACCCCCGCCAGCGAGCCTCGCCATCCGGCGTGCGCGCCGGCGACAACGCCTCGGCTCCCGTCCAGGAACAGCAGCGGAAAGCAATCGGCATGGTAGGTCACGATCGCCTGGCCGGGGACGTCGGTCGCAAGGGCGTCGGTGGAAAACACGCATTGTCCACCCTCCGGCCGGCGCCGATGGAAGGTCACGACCTGCGCCCCGTGCTCCTGGACCGTCATCACGGCCCGGTCGAGCTCGAAGCCCAGCTGGTCGGCCAGCTGCTGTCGCCGTTGCATCACCAGCTCGGGATCGGTCGACCCGGTGAGCCCCATGGAGCCGAGCGCTCGGGTACTGAAGCCGTGTCGTGCGGGGAACCCGGCGACGCCGACGACGGAGGCGGGCTCTAAGGCCGCGATCGGGTCAGCCTCGCTTTTCGCGGGTCAGGAGCTGGTCGATTTCGTGCTTGACTTCCTGGAGATCCATGAACGAGCGGTAGACGGAGGCGAAGCGAATGTACGCCACCTCGTCCAGGGCGCGAAGCTTGTCCATCACCAGCTCGCCAACTTCGCGAGAGGGAATCTCGACCTTGCCACGGGTTCGCAGCTCGGCCTCGATCTCGTCGACGACTCGCTCCACCGTGCTCGGCGAGATCTCCCGCTTGGTGGTCGCCTTCATCAGGCCGGAGAACAGCTTCTGGCGGTCGAAGTCTTCCCGGCGGCCATCCTTCTTCATGACGTAGAGGGGGACCGTCTCGATCCGCTCGTAAGTGGTGAACCGCTTCGAGCACTGGAGGCACTCCCGGCGCCGGCGGATCGACTCGCCCGTATCGGAGTCACGCGAGTCGACCACCTTGAGGTCGAGGTGACCACAATAGGGGCACTTCATGTCAGGCCAGTATCCCAGATATTGTGGTCAGAAGGTAAAAAGGACGCCGGGGCGTCGCCCCACGCGAGCCGCGCTTTAGTGCGATGCTCGCGTTTGACGGGGCCTCGCCCCTCGCGAGTGGCGCTTTAGTGCCATACGAGCGATTGACGGGGCCTCGCCCCTCGCGAGTGGCGCTTTAGTGCCATACGAGCGATTGAGAGGTTTCCATGAGAGAAGGAGAACGCGAGGAGCGGGAAGGGGGCGCTCCTCGCGCAGGTTAGCGGCGACCCCGCAGGAAGGCGGGAATATCGAGGTTCGATGGGTCGAAGCCGCGGTAGGCCGGGACTTCCTCGACCGGCGCCGGACGACTGTACTGCTCGTCGATCTCCCGGGGGCTGTCGGTCCCGGTGACGAAGCCGGTGGCGACCACCGTGATCTTGATCTCACCGGACATCTTTTCGTCGATGACGGTCCCGAAGATGATATTCGCGTCCTTGTCGGCCGCGGCGCGCACGATCTCGGCCGCCTCGTTGACCTCGTGCAGCGTGAGGTCGGTGCCCCCGGTGATGTTGAACAGGATGCCGCGCGCCCCGTCGATGGAGGTCTCCAACAGGGGGCTGGCGACAGCATCGCGGGCGGCATCGGCGGCCCGCTGGTCTCCGCTGCCGAAGCCGATTCCCATCAGGGCGGCGCCCTGTCCGGACATGACCGCCTTGACATCGGCGAAGTCAAGGTTGATCAAGCCAGGCTGGACGATCAGGTCCGAGATGCCCTGCACACCCTGGCGCAGCACGTCATCGGCGATCTTGAGCGCCTCGGTGAACGGCACTTTCTTGTCGGTCACATCCAGCAGCCGCTGGTTCGGAATGATGATCAGGGTGTCGACCTTTTCCTTGAGAGTGGTCGCCGATTCTTCCGCGATGGCGCGGCGGCGCGTTCCCTCGAAGGTGAAGGGTTTGGTCACGACCCCGATCGTCAGCGCGCCATTGTTGCGGGCAATCTCGGCCACGACCGGCGCCGCGCCCGACCCGGTCCCGCCACCCATGCCGGCCGTCAGAAAGACCATGTCGGCGCCACTCAGCAGCTCCGACAGCTCCTGCTGGCTCTCCTCGGCCGCCTCGCGACCGATGGTTGGATTGCCACCCGCACCGAGGCCCCGGGTCAGCTTCTTGCCGATATTCATCTTGGTCTGGGCTTCGGAGTGCGCCAGCGCCTGCAGGTCGGTGTTGATGGCGATGAACTCCACCCCACGGAGCTTCGAACGGATCATCCGGTTGACGGCGTTGCTGCCGCCACCACCGATGCCGACCACCTTGATCCGCGCATTCCCCTCCAGGGTCCGGTCGACGTCGCGCATGGCATCCTCCTTATCGCGCTCCAGGCGCGCCCTTACGAACCGTTCGGCCGACACCCGGGGTCCCTGGCCTCCGCCGTAATCGCCAGGGATCACGGGCCGTGAAGCGAGGCCCTTCATTCGAAGCTGATCGTCGATGTTCATATCGGCCTCCTTCCTTTAGAAGAAATCCTTGATCCAACGAACCGTCCGCGCATACGCCGCCGAAACCCCCGGACCAACGGGCGCGTGGCCGTTGGCGTGGTGCCGAAGTTTTGTTCCCCACCGCAACAGGCCGACCGCCGTCGCATAGGCGGGCCCGCTCACCTGGTCGCTCATCCCGATGGTCTGCGCCGGGGCGCCGATCCGGACCGGAAGCTCGAGCAGCGACTGGGCAGCCTCCGTGAAACCGAGCAGCCGGCAGCCACCACCGGTGAAGACGATCCCGCCGGGCAGGAAGCCGTCATGGCCGCCGCGACGCATTTCGAGGTGCACCATCTCGAGGATCTCGCGGGCTCGTGGGGCGATGATCTCGGCCAGGTGCCGGCGGGGTACGACCTGCACCCGGTCCTGCCCAATCTGGTGCAGCTCGACCATCTCTTCCCGAGGGATGCACGCCGGGATCGCGTGTCCGTAGTTGACCTTCAACATCTCGGCTTCGGTCAGGGTCGTGCGCAGACCGATGGCGACATCATTGGTCACGTGCGTCGCGCCCACCGGCAAGACTGCGGTGTGCACGACGCTGCCATCGGTGAAGAGGGCGACGTCGGTCGTCCCGCCGCCGACATCCACGAGCGCCACCCCCAGGTCCAGCTCGTTGTCATTGAGGACGGCCTCCGCGGACGCCAGCACCTGGACCACCAGGTCCTCGACGCTCAAGCCGGCCTGGTGGACACACTTGACCACGTTCTGCACCGCGGTCAGCGAACCCGTGATGATGTGCGTTTCCACTTCGAGTCGGGCGCCGGACATGCCGATGGCGTCCTTGACCCCTTCCTGGCCGTCGACGACGTAACCGCGCGGGACGACGTGGATGATCTCGCGATCGTTGGGAACCGAGACGGCGCGCGCGGCATCGATCACCCGACTAACGTCCTCCTGCCCGATTTCGCGATCAGACCGGGCGACCGCGATCACTCCGCGGCTGTTCTGGCTGAGGACATGCGTACCGGCCATGCCGACGAACACCGACTCGAGCTTGTGGCCGCACATCCGTTGCGCGGCATCGACCGCGTGGCTGATGCCCCGGACGGTCTTCTCCATGTTGACGACCACGCCGCGACGGAGACCTTCAGAGGGAGATTCACCGACCCCGACGATGTTGAGGCCGCGTTCCGTCGGCTCGCCGACGACGCAGCAGATCTTGGTTGTGCCGATATCGATTGCTGTGACGTATTTAGAACGGGGCAAAAACCTTTCCTGGAACGTTGGCTGGAACCGGCGAGCCCATTATAGTGTGGTCCCGCCGCCGTGACAACACAACCGGCCGCGAGTTATCCACAGGCGCAGTGGAAGAGTCGCTAGAGCAGGTGCCTCCGGATCACGGCCAGGTTGTCAAAGATTCGGACGCCGAAGGCGACGATGGCGGCGAAATAGAGCTCGACACCCAGCTTGTCGCCCAGGTAGGTCAACCCACCCGCGGCAAGGGAGTTGACCAGCAACCCGGAGATGAAGACTTTGTTTTCAAAATTCCCGTTGAGCCAGGCCTTGACCGCACCCAGCACGGAGTCCAGCGCGGCCAGGATCATGACGGCGGTATAGCGCGCATAGCCGGCCGGGATCTGCACCGGCGCATTCAGCCCGAGGATGATCCCGACGGTGCCAAAGACAAACACCGCGGCCACCAGCCAGAGGGCCTCCCGCGATCCGCCAGCCGGGAGTCTCATTTGCGCGCTCGCATCTGCACCGCCGCTGCTTTCGGATTCTCCAGGTTGACGTACTGGATCGGCGCCGCGACGAGGTCGATCCGGCTGCTCAAGGCGCGCAACGCCGCGAGCTTGGGCTCCAGGCTGGCGCGATCGTCGCTGGTCACCATCTGGCCGAAGATGATGGTCCATCCGCGGTCGGTCTGCGCCGTGAGCACTTCGCGGCGGTCCAGCTGAAACGACATCACCGAGATCTTGAAGGCCGAGGCAAAACCGGCGCGCAGTTGAAGCAGCATCGGCAGTAGTTCGCTGCCGACCGCGTGCTGGCCGTCTCGCACCGGG
>VBGO01000166.1 GCA_005882525.1 Chloroflexota bacterium | reverse complement strand
CTCGGTGAGAACGAGCCGTTTGTTGAACGACCGGCGCATTCGGTCGAGCCGGGCGATCCACTGTTGCCAGGCGGTCACGAGATCGCTGGCCGATGCGTTGTCGGGTGCCTTGAGGGGAAAGTAGGCGTCAACGCTGATGAGGTCGAGCGACTGCCCGAATGATGGGAAGCTCTTCGCCCAGTTGGAGGAGTAGGTCACCTGGCCGTGGAAGGCGGTGCGAACCGAGCCGATCAGTCCTTGCCAGAATGCGCCGTCCTTCTCCATCGAGTCGAGTTCGGATCCGATATTCAGGATGGCCAGGTGGTTGGCTTGCGCCAACCTGGCATATTTCATGATCAGCGCGGCATAGGTCGACTTCCACTGTGCCCGATCCGGCGGTTGAATGGACCCGCGCCAGTGCGCTCCATCCTCCTGGACGACGATGTCCAGCAAGGGCCGGAGCATCACGCTGAAGCCACGGTGTCGAGCCTGAGTGGCAAAGACGGCGATCGCTGCATCGGTCGGGGTCTTGACCGGATCGGCGTAGACTTCGCTGGCCGCCCAGCCCTGCTGAAAGACCGGGATGACCAGGGACACGCTGTTCGCCCCCAGGGTGGCCAGCCGATTGAGCAAGACCTGTGCCTTGCGATCGAAGTACGGGTCGTTCCCGTAGATCACCACGGAGACGCCCGCCTCGTAGTCCTGCGGCGAGCCTCGCGGACGGGTGACGGCGATCGTGGGCAGGGGAGTAGGGGTGGTCCGGACCGCAACCGCCTGCGCGTCGTCTGTCCGCACCGTTCGAAGATCCCAGATTCCCGTGCCGACGGTCACGGCTACGAGCACCAGTGTTACAACGATCGCCCCCGTTCCCTTCCTCACTGAGAGGGAGTCTACTGAGCGGTCCCGATCACCCGTAACAGGCCGTGATTTCGTGCTCCGCCGGTTTGCCCACCGGCTGGTAGCCGGGGTCGCTTGCCGGCGTCACCTTGTCGAACCAGTTCGTGTAGTAGACCCACCAGTACATGCCGCCCACGATCGGCTTGAGCGCCTGGCAGGAGGCCGCATAGTACCGCCGCTGCGCCTCCAGGCTCACCCCGTTCCCGTGGCGCCAGTTGTAGGGCGACTGGTAGGAGTTCGGTTCCGATGTCGTGCCCAGTTCCGTGAGGACGACCGGCTTGCCGAGGCTGGCTTTGAGGGCGCGCAACTTTCCCGTCCACTGTCCCCAGGCGCTGACCAGCTGGCCGACCGACGCGTTGTTGGGTGCCGAGAGGGGATAGAAGGCATCAATGCTGGCGAAATCGAGCGCGCTGCCAAAGGCCGGATAGGCCGCGTCCCAGTTACTCGAGTAGGTGAGCTGGCCCTTGTACACGCCTCGGATCGAGGCAATCATCTCGAGCCAGGCGGCGGTATTCGTTTGCAACGAGCTCAGCTCGGTGCCGATGTCCAGCACCTCGCCGCTCTCCGCCTCCGCAATACCGCCGTATCTCACCATCAGCGCACCGTAGGACGAATACCAGGCCCCCGGATTGGATGGTTGCAGCTGGCCTCGCCAGTGGCCCGCCTGCATCAGCGGTGTGTCATCGATGAGCGGTCGCAGCAAGACGGCGAGATCACGCTGGTGGGCCGCCTGGATGAACCCGCGGAGGAATGCATCGCCTGGCGTCTTCACCGCGTCGGCGTGGACGTCGGCGGAGGTCCAGCTGCTCTGGTAGAGCGGAAACGCCAGCGCCACGCTGTTGACTTTGACCGTGACGAGATGATCCAGTAACCGCTGGGCGTCGGAGAGCAACGCCGGGTCGTTGCCGTCCGCATACACAATGACCCCGCCCTGGAAGTCCGGTAACGAGCGGTTGGCCCGCCCGCCCACGACAACTTTTGCCGGCGTGGAGACGTGGGCGAGTGGCGACGACCTGATCGCCTTGGTCGCGCTCGGACCACACGCCGTCAACAGGCTGAGGACGGGCAGCACAAGGGCAACGGCCATTGCCGATCGTCCCACGCCCACGACCTGACCCGGGGTACCCATGCGCAGCGTAGCGGCCAGCATAGCCGACGGCACCGGCGCGCGCAACGACCGCGAGTTCCGCTTTTTAGTAGCCTGTCAACGGGGTGAATGAGGCCGGGCTGATCTCGGCCGGGGTGGCTGCGGCCGAGGTGCAGGCAAGCGTCCAGCCGTCACGGCCTCCGGAGGGGGTTGCGCGCGTCCGTGCCCAGGGCCACGTCGGAGTCGGGCTGTTTTGGGGGGCCCGGGTTAGCGTCACGCTCGGTGCGACCGGCATCGCCTTCCTGGCATCCCTCGTCAGCCTCTCGGCGGGTTTTCCGGGGCATCTCGCCCTCGGGGCGCTTGGGCTCGTGCCGCTGATCTCGCTACTGCTGGCGTTGGGGATCGCCATCGGGAGGCAACGGCCAGAGCCGGACATCCACGATCGCTATCTCGACTACATCCTGGGGCTGGCGCTCCTCGGGGCGGCGACGGCCGCGATGTGGTTCCTGCCGGGATCGATGTCGATCTTCTTCTGGTCCTGGCGACTCGACCTCGTCTGGCTGCCGATCTTTGCCGCGGGAGCCGTTGCGCTCGTCTGCGGATCGCGGGCCCTGTGGCGCTACCGTGTGCCGATCATCTTTTTGTTCCTCGCCTGGCCTCTGCCGTCGCTGGTCGCCCGCATTCCGGGCGGTCTTTACGCGGCCGCGATCGCTGGCCTGGGACTCGTCTTGCTGACGGCCGTACTGCTCCCCCGCCGGCAGCGGATCACCGCGCACCGGGCAGCCAGCGCGACAGCCTCGTCGCGCCGTGGCGTCGGTGGTGGACTGATTGCCGCCGGGCTGGTCTGCGGGGCGGCCATTCTGACAACGGTGGCCGACCGCCAACTGGAGACCGCCGCACCCCTGCTCGAGGCCGATGGCCAGCCGAAGCTGGCCGCGGCATCGAGACTCGCGACGAGCATCGACGGGCTGTCGCGGACCGCGACGAGTAATCCGCCCACCCTGCCCAGCTGGGGGCCGCCGGCCAATCACGTGACCTATCGCTATGGCAGCTCCCAAGCGACGCTGCCGGGCACGGGTGATCCCGGCGAGGTCGGCATCGTCGTCGACGTCCTGGCGCCGCCCGATGCACGCGACCTCGCGCTTTCGCCCGCGCGATTGGCCACGCTGCAGGGGTACGGGCTTGACGCCGCGCGGATGGACGACCTCGGCGCCGGCCTCGCCGCCCATATCGAGCGTTATTTGGTTCCAGGTCACCAGAGCGCAGTACTGGTCATCTGGTGGGACTGGCCGGTGCGATCGCAGGCGGGTACGCAGCGCGAGCGCATCATCGTTCAGCAACTCGTGCCGCTAGACAGGCAAGCATCTCGCAGCGACAACCTACTGCGCTTCACCCGTCGGCTGGTTGCGTCCATGATCGCCGAGGTGCCGGCGTCGTGAGCCGGCTCGACCGTAGTCTCGACGCGGTCCGGGCTAACTGGCCGGAGCTGTCGGCCTACCGGACCCTCAACCGGCCCCAGACCGTTATCCTCGCGTTGCTGGTCGCGGCGGTCATCATCTCGGCGTTACTGCAGCCGACGGCGTTGCTGATCACGCTGCTGGCGTTGACCACGGCGCTCTACCTGGTGACGCTCCTCTACCGCATCGTGTTACTCAGGGTCGCCCTTCGCCATCCTGCCGAAGTGCGGATCAGCGATGCGGAGGCGCGGGCAATCCCGGATCTGGAGCTCCCGGTCTATACCGTTCTCGTCCCGGCGTACCGCGAGGCCGACGTGATCGCGCGCACCGTCGCGGCGATCGAGCGCCTCGACTATCCGGTGGATCGCCTGGAGGTCAGGCTCCTCCTGGAGGCGGACGACCACGAGACAATCGCCGCGGCCCGCGCCGTGAAGAGCCCGCTCAACGCGGAGCTTGTCGTCATCCCTCCGGGCGGGCCCCGCACCAAGCCCAAGGCCTGCAACGTCGGACTGCTGCGGGCCGAGGGCGAGCTGGTCACGATTTACGACGCCGAGGACCGTCCCGAGCCGCTCCAGCTGCGACGGGCGGTGGCCGCGTTCCGCCGCCTACCGCCGCTGGTCTGCCTGCAGGCGAAGCTCTCCTACCACAACATTCACCAGAACCTGCTGACCCGCTGGTTCACGGCCGAGTACGAGACCTGGTTTTCCCTGATGCTGCCGGCGCTGGCGCGAATCGGCGGGCCGATCCCCCTGGGTGGCACTTCGATGCACATCCCACGCGCGGTCCTGGAGGCGGTCGGAGCCTGGGATCCCTACAACGTGACGGAGGACGCCGACCTGGGGGTCCGGCTGCAGCGCCTTGGCTACCAGGTGGCGGTGTTCGATTCGACCACCCTGGAGGAGGCGAACAGCGACGTCGTCAATTGGGTCCGGCAGCGATCCCGCTGGTACAAGGGCTACCTGCAAACCTGGTTGGTGCACATGCGCCACCCGGTTCAGCTCTGGCGGGAGGTCGGCGGGCGCGCATTCCTGGGCATCAACCTGCTGCTGGGCGCCATCCCGCTGGTCGCGGTGCTGAATCCTGTCTTCTGGTTCCTGACGGCACTCTGGTTTCTCGTCGCGCCGCAGGCGTTGACCGCCCTGCTTCCGGTGCCGATCTACTATCCGGCTCTGGTCTCGATGCTCGCCGGCAACTTCATCGCGCTCTACATCGGCCTGATCGCGATCCGCGTCCGGCAGCGGCCCGATCTGCTGCCGGCCGTCATCCTCGCGCCGCTCTACTGGGCGATGATGTCGATCGCCGCCATCCGGGCGCTGGTCCAGCTGGTGGTGGCGCCGTCGTTCTGGGAGAAAAGCGTGCACGGGCTCGACCCGACGCCGGCTGTCGATCTGGTCCAGGATCATGCTGGTCGCTGAGCGGCTGATCGTGCGGGCGCCGGCGCGCGCCCGTCGCCAGCCCAGCCTTCCACCGGAGGGCGCGGTCGTCCTGGGGCTCGCGGGCACCGGCTACCTGGTCCTGGCCGCGCTGCTGGTCTTCCGATTCCATGTCGTTTCGACGCAGGCGTTGGGGATCGTGGCCAACGCCTCATACGTGTTGTTCAGCCGCGATCCGCACGTCGCCGCCATCGGCTTCGTCGGCAGCCCGCTGCCGTCGATCCTGACCCTGCCGCTTCTGCCGCTGCGCGCGGTGTGGCCCGCTCTCACGGAGGTCGGGTTCGCCGCCTGCATCGTCTCGGCCCTCTTCATGGCGGGCGCGGTCTACCAGCTCCATCAGCTGCTTCGCGATAGCGGCGTGTCGCGGGCGCCGCGGCTGGGGCTGACCCTCCTGTTCGCGGTCCATCCGCTGATCCTTTACACGGCCGCCAGCGGCGTTGCCGAGGCGGGTTACATCTTCTTCTTGCTGCTGGCCGCCCGCCACCTGGCGCGCTGGCTGCGGGACGCGGACACGATGGGCGCGATGATCGCCGGTTTCGCGCTGGCTGGCGCCTACCTCGCGCGATACGACGCGGTGCTCGCCGGCGTCGCCGCGATGGTCGTGGTGGGAGCGGTTTCCTTTAGCCGCGCCCGTGACCGGCGGCTGGCGACCGCCGTTTGCGACACTCTCATCGTCGGCTTGCCACTGGCGGCCACCGCCGGGGTCTGGGCGGCGGCGGCCTGGCTAGTGACCGGCAGCGCGCTCCCGCAACTCAGCTCGACCTACGGCTATGTGGCGCAACTCGACGCGCTGCGCGAACACGGGATCGTGCTGAAGACTGTCGCCGCAAGTCCGCACCCGACCGTGGTCCAACTGCTCGCCCTCGCGCCTGCCCTCCCGGCCGCGGCGGTGCTACTGGCAATCGGCTGGATGGGTGGCAAGGCGCGCGCATCACTGGCCGCCGTCGGCCTGCTCGGGCCACTGGCGGTCGCGATCGCCGGCGCCAGCCTTCTCGGACTGACCTTTCCCTGGCTCCGTCAACTCATCGTGGTGGTCCCGCTCGTGACCCTGCTGGTGGGCCTTGGTCTGGCGGCCGGGCGCCGGTCGTGGCTCGGCCCGGTTGCCGCATGCTTGATGCTGCTCGCCGCTTTGCCGACCACGGTGGGCGCGATGCTGACGGCGCGGACAGGCCCGGAGGAGATGCCGGTTCTGCGGGCCATCGTCGGGCGTCCCACACTCGTGGCGACCCCGTCGAACGCGATCGCGGCGAACGTCGCGCAGTATCTCGATGGTCGATACCTCGGGGACGGCAGCGTGCTGGTGGACAGCTTCACCGGATTTCCGGTGATCCTGACTTCCCGCTCGCCACGCCAGTTCATCATCACCAGCGACCGCGACTTTGCCCTGGCGCTCGCCAACCCGACGTCATTCGGCGTGCGCTACCTCCTGCTCCCGGCCCCGGCCGACGGGAATTTTCTGGGATCGCTCGATGCGCTCAACCGCGCCTTCCCCGGGCTTTGGCCGTCGGGGGCCGCCTCCGGTGCCCTGGAGCGCGAGTTCGTCGGCCCGACTAAGCGGGTCGAGTGGCGCCTCTATCGCGTGTCCGCCGTCGCGGCCCAGAGGTCGCCGGCCTC
>VBGO01000030.1 GCA_005882525.1 Chloroflexota bacterium | reverse complement strand
TGTTGTAGAAGCCGCCATGCGCATAGGCATCGGCGACCACGGCTGACGAGCTAAAGCCGAGGATGGCGGCAAACGTCAGCGGCACGTTATAGGTGACCCGGACATGAATTTCGTTGGGGTTGTTCCGGCTTGGCGTCCAGACCTGGACCGTTGCCGAGATTCGGGCGGCGGGCTCGCTGATGCCACCGCCGTATGACCCCGGGATGTAGGCCCCTGGTGCGGGATTGCAGTCGGTGCCGCTGCCATGAAACGGCGTGTCGAGGAGGCCCAGGAGCGCGTACACGGAAGCCTGGCATCCGGCGGCAGCGATCATGGCCGTCGTCGGGATGGTGCTGCTAACCGTTCCAGTCGGGAGCAACTCCTGGGCGCCTGCCAGGGCACCGGCATCGGCCGCGTTCTGGACATCCCGGCGCTGGAAATAGAGGCGGCCGGCGTCGAGACCGAGGGCGATGATGCCGAAGAGCGCCGTCGCGGAAAGCGCCACGATCACGAGGCTCTGGGCGCGCTTACCCTTGCGAAGCTTGATTAGCATGTCAGTACTCCGTCACCATGGTGGATTGCGCCGAGATCACGAACCCGTTGCCCGCGGCGTCGCGGACGACCGGGACCCAGGGTTGGAACAGGAACGAGATCTTGACCGTGATCGGGCCGCGGCCGGGCGTGCCGACTCCTGGGCCGTACCAGATGTAGCCCGTATTCGGGACCGTAGGCACCGTCGGGCAGCTGCCGCCGGCAGGTTGGCCGGCGCAAAGAGGGTCGACCGAAAGGGTGAAGCCGCCACCGAGTTTGCTCTGAACGGCCGCAACGACCGCCGCATTCGTGGGTAGGGGGGAATCGAACGGAATGGCGGCCCGGGTGCCCTCGCGCGCGGCGTCCGAGATGGTGTTGTAGATGTAGACGGCGCGCCCTAGATCGATGGTGCCCAGCAGCAGCAGGAAGAACACGGGCGCGAGCACAGCAAACTCGACCATCGACTGACCGCCGCGGCGGCGAAGCACATTCTTGCGCATCAGTAGTCCGCCCTGAACACCGAGCTGGTGTTGATCGTCAGCGGGTCGCCGACGAGGCTGCCGATGATCGGCGTGATGAAGTAGAACTTAAAGCTGGCAGACACGCTGATTGGATACTGCGACGTCGGTGTGGCGCCGATAATGTTGTTGACGCGGTCGCCCTCATTTGGCAGGACCTGAACGTCAGATGACGTCATGTTGATCCCCGTGCCGGCCAGTTCATCCAACACGTGCTGCCGGATCTGGCCATCGCTCGCCGTCTGACAGTTCGCGCCGGGGTTTTGCGGCGGAGTCGCGCAGCTTGGGTTCAGGCCCAGGTAGTACGGCTGCACTGCGTAACGCGCTCCCTCACGCACGGCGTTCGTGATGGCGATCTGGTAGTAGAAGGCGCGGCCCAGGTCCAGCATCCCCATCATGCCGATGACGAGGAAGGGGACCATCACGGCCATCTCGGCCAGTGCCTGGGCCCGCTTCTGCCGCTTAGAACGTGAGTGTGCTTGCGTCATGCCTTGTTCTCGCGAACGTTTAGAATCGCCGCTGCGCGGCAGCATTGTCCATGACAAAAAAGGTGCGATCGGTGCACTCCCTCGCAATTCAACGCCAGCCTATGTCAAAGCCTGTAGCGACCCCAAGAGAGGACTTGCATCGTGACGGCCCCGTCGCGGGCCTGTTGCGGCCTTCTTTCAGATCTCGTTACGGCTCTGTTGTCATACGGCTCGTAAGGGTCCACGTCGCCGTAACCGTCGCCCTGGTTGTCGTCCTCGCGACGGCCCAGACGGCTCTCGCGGCGGGCAACCTGACGCTGCCCTTCGCCGACCCCAACCCTCGTATCACGTCATGGATGGACCACCACTACCCGGACCGGCAGTCGGACGGGGTGATGATTCGTTTCGACGGGGCCACCGGCTACGCGTACGACGGTCACCGCGGGATCGACTATGCGATGCCCTCGAATACGCCGGTGGTCGCGGCCGATGAGGGAACGGTGATCTACAGCGAATGGAGCGATAGCGGCGGCTGGGGCGTGGTGATCGATCACGCCTTCGACCGCACCGCCTACTTTCACAACAATCAGCTCTTCGTCTACCCCGGTCAGCATGTGTCGCGGGGTCAGCTGATTGCGCTCAGCGGCAGCACCGGCAACTCGACCGGGCCGCACGTCCACTTCGAGGTGCGCGACCTGCTCACTCCCTGGCACTCGATCGACCCATACGGCTGGACCGGGCGGGGTCCGGATCCATGGAGTTGGGACATCGGCAACCTGTGGACGGGCAACCGGCCGGTTCCGTTTGTGCTGCCGCTCGCCTTCCCCGGCGGAGCCCGCTGGAACTACTGGTATGGCGCCGACGGCCCGCCGCCGCCGGTCAGTTGGCGCCTGCGGGACGGCGGCCACGGCCTGGCCGGCTTTGCCGCGCAGTGGGATGCCGATCCGGGGGCGGGGGCGGCGCGCACCCAGGCCACCAGCGGCGCGGCGGCAGTCCCCAGCCCCGGATCGCACACGCTCCACCTGCGCGTCTTCGACCGGTCGGGCGGCAGCGCCGACATCACCTACCTATATCTATATGACGTCGAGCCCCCCACGTCGGGCATCCGGGTCGACCGAAGCCAGGGCAGCGCCCTGAACCTTCACTGGTCGGGCAGCGATGGCCTCGCCGGCGTCATGGACGTCGCGATCGAGGTCGGTTCGAGCGGCGCGGCCTTTCGGCCGTGGTCGAGCCAGACCGCCGGCCAGCCATCGGCGGGCAAGAACGTGGGTGCGGTGCGCTTCTTTGGCGACCCCGGCACTGCGTACCAGTTCCGACTGACTGTCCGGGACGCGGCCAGGAATGCCGCGCCGGCCGCCGTGCTCGATGCATCGGTCCCCGCCAGCAGCGGTCCTCCGCCGACGCTCGCCGATGGCGCGATCCTTGGAGCGCTGCCCGCCCAGCCGGACGGTGCGCCGCCGGTGCTCGGGGTCAAGCAAGAGCACCCTTCGGCGCACGGCGTGCTGCTGCTCGGCAGTGATGCGTCGCTGCACGGCCTGGGCGCGGACCACGCGACACCCTCCGTCGTCCCAACGTCCACCGCGCCCGCCGTCGACATGGTCAGCCTGCCGTCGGGGCCGCTGCGGCTGCTCGCCGACGGAACGACCTGGAATGGCGACGGTGCCGCCGGTCCGAGCTTCGCCCTGACCGCGCCGATGCGGTTACTAACGGCAGGCGATGGCACGCTGATCGCCTTCGGCTCTGCCGGGGCCATCGCGGAATCTCTCGTCCCGTCCGGAACCGCCCAGGGCCGGGGCCATGTGGGACTACCCGCGGGCACGAGTGTCATCGACGCGGCGCTGTTCCCCGGGACCCATTCGGGACTGGCCCTCGACAGCAGCGGCGCGGTGCACGCCTTCGGCGGTGCCGATGCTGCCCTGACCACGGTTCCGTCCAGCTGGACGCTGCCAGGTCAACCGGCCGCTATCACGCTGGCCGGCACGGCGCAGGCGCCGTCCGGCATCCTCACGGATGCGGCCGGGGACTGGCAAGTCTTCGGCAGCCTGCTCTTGTTGCCCGATGCGAGCTTCGCTGGTCCATCGTTCGACCCGATGACCGGCTTGCCGGTGCGCTAGCCGGCTACCCGAAGCGAAGCCGCCGCCGGCGCGCCAAACAATCGGCGGACGGCCTCGACGGCGTGGTCGACGTCCTCGACCGAGACCCCCCGATGGGTGACCATGCGCCAGCGGTCCGGCGCCGCCTGGTCGAGCAAGACGCCAGCCGCCCGGCAGCGGTCGATGAACGCCGCCGCGGTCAGCGGCGGCCGGCAATCGCCGAAGACCATGTTCGTCTCGACCCTCGACAGGTCGATATCGACGCCTGGCAGACCCTGAAGGCCTTCGGCCAGGCGCCGCGCGTTGGCATGGTCCTCGGCCAGGCGGTCGACCATTTCATCAAGGGCACACAACCCGGCGGCCGCCAGCACACCGGCCTGCCGCATCCCGCCGCCCAGCAGCTTGCGCATCCGGCGGGCCCGCTCGATGAAGTCTTGGGACCCGGCCAGCATCGAGCCGACCGGCGCACTGAGTCCCTTTGACAGACAGAACATCACGGAGTCGACGGGGCCGGTCAGGTCTTTAACGTCGACACCCTGTGCCACGGCGGCGTTGAAGACCCGTGCGCCATCGAGGTGGACCGGGAAGCCGCCCGCACGGGCGATGTCGCTCAAGGCCGCGGTCTGCTTCGGGCTCAGGCAGGTGCCGCCCTTGCGGTTGTGCGTGTTCTCGAGACAGAGGAGCCCGGTGGCCGGCTCGTGGATGTCGGACGGGCGGATGGCGTGGCGAACCTGCTCCGGCTGAAGACGACCGTCCGGCGTGTCCAGCGGTCGGAGCTGAAGCCCGCCCACGACCGATGCGCCGGCAACCTCGTTCTGGAAGATATGGCTATCGACCTCGAGGATCACCTCCTGCCCCGGCTGCGTATGGCTGAGGAGCGCGCAAAGGTTTCCCATCGTCCCGCTCGGGACGAAGAGCGATGCCGCCTTGCCAACCATCTCCGCGGCGCGCTCCTGTAGACGGTGAATGGTGGGGTCTTCGTCCCAGACGTCGTCGCCGACCTCGGCCGCCGCCATCGCCGCCCGCATCGACGCGGTCGGCAAGGTGAACGTGTCACTGCGCAGCTCGACAATTCGGTTCACTGCGGACATCCTATGAAAAACGGTTACTTCCCGAGTTGGGCATAAATCAACGGCCGGGGGGTGATGACCTCGCTGATGGCAATCTCGGTCTGGCGCTGGATCTGAACCTGGACGCGGGTCTGCAGGCTGCTGGCCGACAGGTCGGCGGCGGGGCCGAGTTGCTCCGGGTCGCCGATGACGAGCAGGCTCAGCGGGCTGCCCACGGTGTGTCCGTTGATCAGGAGGCTGTTTCCGTGGCTCTGGACCGGCGTGCTGCCGACGATGCGGTAGCCATTGAGGCCAATCGCCTCGGCCCCGGCATTCCGCAGATTGTTGAGCGCATCCTGCAGCTCGAAGTCCATGATGGTGCCCTCGATCCGGATCTGAAGCCCGGGTCCATGGACCGGCACCTCCCCGTTGACTTCGCGCAAGGTGACGAACTCCTTCTGAACGGCCTGGACATCCGCGCCGCCGGCGGTCAACGCCTGGCGGAGCTGCGCCTCTTGCTGAGCGAGGGCAGCTCCCTGCTGGATCAGCTGGTTGTTGGCGCGGTTCAGGTCGTTGATCAGCAGCGCCACGCTGGTGTCGTCCTGGGCGGCCAGGCTGCGCGCCACCGCTGCCTGGGAGCGCAGTTGCACCACCAGAAGAAAGCCGAGGGCGACCGCGATCAGGCTGACCACGATCAGCCGCTGAGCCCGGGCGGTTCGTTCAACCGAGCGGCTGAGCATACTTCACCAGAAAGGTGGCGTCGTAAGCGGGCACGCTGAGCCGGGTGCTGCGCAGCCAGCTGAAACCCAACCGGTAGATGCGGTTGCGGCTCTTCAACTCAGCGAGCTGATCGGGATCCGCCAGCCCGTTGGCCAGGTTGGACGGATTGCCGAGCACGCTCATCGTGTACGGGCCGACCAATCGGCTGGCCGTGTTGACCAGGATATTGACGCCGGCGTAATGGAAGGCGGTATTCGGCCCTACCCGCTGTCCGTTCACGGCGATCGCCTCCGCCCCACTCGCCCACAGGACGTTGACGATGTCCTGCAGGTCCTGGTAGTGAATCGTCCAGCCCAGCGATTTATCGGCCGGGTCGTTGGGATCGGCGCCGTCGTGCAGCGTGATCGTGATGCCGGGGCCGTGGAGGGCGGTCAGGCCGGCGATCACCCGCTGATCATCGAGTTGCGCCTTCACCTGCTGCACGGCGCTGGACCGGTTGGCGCTCTCATCCTCGCCCGCCTTGACCTGCGCCTGGAGCCCCTGGTTGCGGGCCTTCAACGCCCGGTTCTGATCCTCCAGCTGGTTGACGCTCTGGCGCAACGCTTCGTCGCGGGCCAGGCGGTTCGACGGGGGCAACGGTTGGCTTCGAAACTGCGTGGCCGCGAGGCTGGTGACGAGGAATGTCGCAAGCGAAACGCTTGCGAGGACAGTCATCCGCGGCGTCACGGTGCCGTGTAGTTTAATGGGTGCCGAGCGCCAGGTCAGGCTGAATAGCCAGCAAAAAACAAGCAGGAGGACGAATGGCTCAGAAGATTGAGGCAGTGCCCCTGAGGGGCTTCGCCGAGCCCGCCGCGGAGCAGGCGAATCCGTGGTTGACCGCTCAGCGCCAGTTCGACATTGCGGCCGAGGCGCTCGGCCTGGATCCGAACATGCGGCGGGTGTTGCGCGAGTGCAAACGCGAGTTGATCGTCACCTTTCCGGTGATGATGGATGACCGCACCATCCAGATGTTCACCGGCTATCGCGTTCATCACAACATCGACCGGGGTCCGGCCAAGGGCGGGATCCGTTATCACCCGGGCGTGACGCGCGACGAAGTCAAAGCGCTGGCCATGTGGATGACCTGGAAGTGCGCCGTCGTCGGCATTCCGTATGGCGGAGCCAAGGGTGGCGTCATCGTCGACCCGAAGCATCTCAGCCGAAACGAGCTCGAGAATCTTACGCGGCGGTTTACCAGCGAGATCAGCATCGTGATCGGCCCGGACCGGGACATCCCCGCCCCCGATGTCAACACCAATGCGCAGATCATGGCCTGGATGATGGACACGATCAGCATGCAGGCGGGCCACTCAGTGCCGGCCGTCGTGACCGGCAAGCCGCTTGGCATCGGCGGCTCCGAAGGACGCGCCGAAGCCACGGGTCGAGGCTGCATGCTGACCACCCTGGCGGCGCTCAGGCATCTGAAGATCCGTCCCGAGGACGCGACCGTTGCGGTCCAGGGTGTCGGCAACGTCGGGTACACCACCGCCAAGTTGCTGGCTCAGGCCGGCTGCAAGGTGATCGCCGTCAGCGATTCGAACGGTGCCTGCTACAACGACGACGGCATCGAGCTGGACGAGGTGGTCCGCGAGAAAGAGATCAGCGGCCGGCTTCGGCAGAAGGTCTGCAAATTCATCTCCAACGAGGAACTGCTGGAGCTTCCGGTCACCGTCCTGGTTCCGGCCGCGCTCGAAAACCAGATTCACGCCGGCAACGCCAACCGGATCAAGGCCAAAGTGATTTGCGAAGGGGCCAACGGGCCGACCACCCCGGAAGCGGACGAGATCCTTTACAAAAAGGGCATCTTCGTGATTCCGGACATCCTGGCCAACGCCGGGGGCGTCACCGTGTCCTACTTCGAGTGGGTGCAGGACCTGCAGGAGTTCTTCTGGGACGAGCACGACATCAACGAGCGGCTCGAGCGGATCATGCTCCGGGCGTTCGACAACGTGCTGAAGGTGAGCCTGGAAAAGAAGGTCATGATGCGGACGGCGGCCTACGTCCTGGCTGTCGACAAGGTCGCGCAGGCGACCACGATCCGCGGCATCTACCCCTAGCCTTAGATCGTCTTGTCGGTTGCCAGGTCGGCGACGCGCCCGCCAGTGATGCGCAGCAGCTCGCCTGGCGCGATCGGGAAGACGTGTCGAGGCGTGCCCGCCGCGGCCCAGACGACGTCGTACTGCAGCAAGTCGCGGTCGATGAATGTGGGGATCGGCGCCGGGAAGCCGATGGGCGGCACGCCCCCGATCGCGTATCCGGTCGCCTGGCGAACGGTGGTCGCATCGGCCTTGCCAATCGCGGCCCCGGTCAGCGTCCCCAGGCGCTCGGTATCGAGCCGGTTGACGCCGGATACGAGCGCCAGCACCGGCGAGGTGTCCGCCAGGAAGACCAGCGACTTCACGATCTGGCCGACGCTCGTCCCCACCGTGGTCGCCGCCTCCTGTGCGGTTCGAGTCGAGGAAGGAAACTCCTCGATCCGGGCATCGATACCGGCTGCCGACAGTGCCGCGCGCACTCGGTCGGGCGCGAAACGTTGATCGTCCATGCGCAAGTCCATCCGTTATAATCCCCGAAAACCAGCTCGTTCTGAGGTACACGCACACCCTTTGAGCTCGATACGGGTCCGGAGCCGGCGGCGATGAGTGTGCGTGCGCCCCTGAAAGCCTCGGCGTTCGAAGCCAGCGAGACATTCGAGCTGGGCCGCTTCAAGCGGGCCCGCCGTGCCTACGGCTTCGATGAGGTGGCGCTGGTCCCCGGCCGGGTGACGATCAATCCCGAGGAAGTCGACAGCAGCGTTGAGCTGGGCTCGCTCCGGCTGGCCGTCCCGATCCTCGCGGCGGCGATGGACGGCGTCGTCGATGTGCGCTTCGCGGTCGAGATGGGCCGTCTGGGGGGCATGGCGGTGCTCAACCTCGATGGGCTGCAGACCCGCTACGCCGACCCGACCAGCGTCCTGCAGGAGATCGCGGAGGCGCCCCGGGAGCACATCAACGCCCTGCTGCAGAAGCTGTACCAGGCCCCGGTTCGCGAGCAGCTGATTGGAGAGCGGATCATGGCCGTCAAGCGGGCCCGGGTCCCGGTCGGCGTTTCGACCGTGCCGGCCCACGCCAGCCGGCGCGCCGGCCTGGTCGCGGAGGCGGGGGCCGATTGCCTGGTCGTCCAGGGGACGGTCCTCACCGCGCGGCACATCTCGCGTTCCTATGAGCAACTCTCGTTCGAGAAGCTCTGCGCCGGGCTGTCGATCCCGGTCGTCGCCGGCAACTGCGTCGACTACGAAACCGCGTTGGAGCTGATGCAAACGGGCATCTCGGGCATCCTCGTGGGCGTCGGACCGGGCGCGGCCTGCACCACCCGCGGCGTGCTCGGCGTCGGGGTGCCGCAAGTCACCGCGACCAGCGATGTGGCCGCTGCGCGGGAAACCTGCTTACGTGAGACCGGCCGCCGCGTCCAGGTCATCACCGACGGCGGCATGCGGGTGGCCGGCGACATCGCCAAGGCATTCGCCGCGGGTGCCGATGCGGTGATGGTCGGCTCCATCTTTGCGGGAACCACCGATGCGGCAGGCGGCGGCTATCACTGGGGGATGGCGACGCCCGATCCGAATCTCCCGCGTGGCACGCGCATCAAGGTCGGCCGGCGTGGCACGCTGCGCGAGGTCCTGCTCGGGCCGGCGCGAGTCGACGATGGGACGCAAAACCTGGTCGGTGCCCTTCGCTCGGCGATGGGCGTCTGTGGCGCCGCGACGCTGCGCGATTTCCAGCAGACCGAGCTGGTGATCGCCCCGGCGATCCAGAACGAGGGGAAGCTTTTCCAGCAGGCCCAGCAAGTCGGGATGGGGACATAGCGGTCGCCCGAGCCTCGACGCTTCAACATCAGCCGTCCGCGCCCGCGGGGGAGGGGAGCCTGGAGGCGCAGGACCTGGTGCTGGTGCTCGACTTTGGGTCGCAGTACAGCCAGCTGATCGCGCGCCGTGTGCGTGAAGCCGGCGTGTATTGCGAGTTGATCCCCGGGACCACCCCTTGGGAGGCGATCCGGGCTCGCGCTCCGCAGGCGCTCATCCTCTCCGGCGGACCGTCCAGCGTGTACGAGGACGGCGCACCGCGCTGCGATCCCGCGGCGCTCGAGGCCGGCGTCCCGGTGCTCGGCATCTGTTACGGGATGCAGTTGCTCGCGTATCAGCTCGGGGGCAAGGTAGCCCCGGCCGGGAAACGGGAGTATGGACCGGCCAGCGTCCGTGTCCGGGACCGGGCCCGCCTTTTCCACGACCTACCCACGGAGCTTCCGGTGTGGATGAGCCACGGGGACACCATCCTCGAAGCGCCACGGGGCTTTCGCCGGCTGGCGGAATCCGAGAACTCGACCATCGCGGCGATGGCCGACGATGCCGGACGTTACGGGATCGCGTTCCACCCGGAGGTGATCCACACGCCCCAGGGGCGTGACATCTTGCGTAACTTCCTGTACCAGGTCGCGGGTTGCCGCGGCACCTGGAAGCCGGCGGCCTTCATCGACGAGGCGACCCGGGCCATCCGGGAACAGGTTGCTGACGGCCGGGTGCTCTGCGCACTGTCAGGAGGGGTGGATTCGGCTGTCTGCGCCACGCTGGTGCATCGCGCGATCCCCGGTCAGCTGACCTGCCTGATCGTCGACAACGGGCTGTTGCGTCGGGACGAGCGGCGGCGCGTGGAAGAGGTCATGCAGCGTCATCTCGGCATCGACCTCAAGGCGGTTGATGCCAGCGACGAGTTCCTCGACGCGCTGCAGGGGATCATCGATCCGGAGGAGAAGCGACGTCGCATCGGCGCCAGCTTCATCAAGGTCTTCGAGCGCGAAGCGGCCTCGCTGTTGGGCACCGATTTCCTGGCGCAGGGCACGCTGTATCCCGATGTGATCGAAAGCACCAGCCACGACACCCACAATGCCCATCGGATCAAGACGCATCACAACGTCGGTGGCCTGCCCGCGGATCTACGTTTCAAGTTGGTCGAGCCGCTACGTTACCTGTTCAAGGACGAAGTTCGTGCCATCGGCTCGGCGCTGGGGCTGCCCGAGGACATGGTGCAGCGCCAGCCGTTTCCCGGTCCCGGCCTGGCCGTCCGCATCATCGGCGAGGTGACCCAGGAACGCTTGGAGACGCTCCGAGCGGCGGACTGGATCGTCGTCGACGAGATCAAGGCGGCGGGACTCTATCGCTCACTCTGGCAGTCGTTTGCCATCCTGACGCCGTTGCAGAGCGTGGGGGTGATGGGTGACTACCGGACGTACGGCAACGTGGTCGCAGTGCGGGCGGTGCAAAGCGAGGATGGGATGACGGCCGACTGGGCACGCCTGCCCTATGAGGTGCTGGCAAAGATCTCCAGCCGCATCGTCAACGAGGTTCCGGGCGTCAACCGCGTCGTCTACGACATCTCGTCGAAGCCGCCCTCGACCATCGAGTGGGAATGAACGTCCTGATCGTCGGCAGCGGTGCGCGGGAGCACGCGCTCACCTGGAAGGCGCTGCAGAGCCCGCTGACCAGTGCTGTCTACTGCGCCCCGGGTAACGCGGCGACCGCGGCGATCGCCGTCAACAGCGGACTGCAGGCAACGGACGTCGTCGGGATTGCCCGTTTCGTCGCCGAGCGGGAGATCGGTTTGACCGTGATCGGTCCGGAGGCGGCGGTCGCCGCCGGAGTCGCCGACCGGCTGATCGCCGACGGCCGCCTGGTCTTTGGCCCGACCGCGGCGGCCGGGCGGATCGAAAGCAGCAAGGCGTTTGCCAAGTCCCTGATGGCGCGCGCCGGCGTGCCAACCCCCGCCCATCACGTCTTCGACGACCCGGCCCGGGCCAAGGATTTCGTGCGCGGCGAGCGCCGGCCGTTCGTCGTCAAAGCGGATGGGCTCGCCAAGGGCAAAGGCACGCTGGTGCCGCGCGATGCGGATGAGACGCTCGAATGCATCGACACCCTGATGCTGCGCAAGACGGTGGGCGCCGCCGCTGACCGGATCGTCCTCGAGGAGAAGATCGACGGCCGCGAGGTTTCCCTGATGGCTCTGGTCGACGGGGATCGCGTGGTCCCGCTGCCGCCGGCCTGCGACTACAAGCGGGCCCTGGACGGCGATAAGGGACCCAACACTGGCGGGATGGGCGGCTATTCGCCGGTCGGCTTCTTTGGCCCGGAGGAGATCGATCGAGCCGTGACCGCTGTGCTCAAGCCGGTGGTTCAGCGCCTCCGCGACGAGGGGACGCCGTATTACGGCTGCCTCTACGCCGGCCTGATGGTGGGGCCCTCCGGGGTCCAGGCGCTCGAGTTCAATGCCCGTTTCGGAGACCCGGAGGCGCAGGTTGTTCTGCCACGGCTGAGCGGGGATGTGGTGCCCTGGCTCGAGGCGACCGCGCGCGGCGCGCTCGGTGAGATCAATCCATCGTGGTCGGGCAGGTCGACTGTTGGGGTCGTCCTCGCCTCCCGCGGATATCCGGGGACCTATCAGACGGGTTACCCGGTCGAGGGCCTGGGGACACTCGAGCCCGACGTTTTCGCATTCCATGCTGCCACGACCGCCGGCCCGGCCGGCTATCTCACGGCGGGCGGGCGTGTCCTGACCCTGGTTGCCCTCGGTGACTCGATCGGGGAGGCGCGCGAGCGCGCCTATCGCAACGTCGACCGGATCCGCTTCCAGGGTATGACCTACCGGCACGACCTGGCTCTGCGCGAAATCGAAGCGCCGGTTCTTCCGTGAGCGACGCGCCGCTGGTCGGGATCGTGATGGGAAGTGAGTCAGACCGTCCGACCATGCAGCGCTGCTGCGAAGTGCTGGATGCCTACGGCGTGACATACGAGGTCGTGGTCCGCTCTGCGCACCGCGACCCCGAGGGTTGTCGCCAGTGGGCGACGCAGGCCGAAGGCCGTGGGCTCAAAGTCCTGATCGCCGCCGCCGGCGGCGCGGCGCACCTGCCCGGCGTGGTGGCGGCCTGGAGCCTGCTGCCGGTGATCGGCGTGCCGATGTCGGGGGGCGCGCTGGGCGGGCTCGACGCGCTGCTCTCGATGTCCCAGATGCCGGCCGGCATCCCGGTGGCGACCGTCGCCATCGGTGAGGCCGGCGCCCGGAATGCCGCGCATCTCGCGACCGGCATCCTGGCACTCAACGACCCGGGCGCGAAAGAGAAGCTCATCGAGCGACGGGAGGCAAACCGATTAGTTAAGCCGGTCTGAAAACCGGGAATACAATAGCGGCGTGCCCAGGGTCTTGATCACCGAGACTGTGCTACGCGACGCCCAACAGAGTCTGCTGCAGGGGCGCCTCAAGCTGCAGCACGTGCTGCCCATCGCGCAGACCCTGGACGACATCGGGTACCACGCACTCGACGCCTGGGGCGGCTGGGCCTTTGCCGCCTCGGTGCGCGCCTTGAAGGAGGATCCCTGGCAGCGGCTGCGCGCGTTGCGAGCCGCCATTGTCAAGACGCCGCTGCAGATGTTGATCCGCGGCCAGACGCTGCTCGGTCAGACGCATCAGCCCGACGACGTGGTGCGGGCCTTCATCGAGCAGGCCGTCGACGATGGCGTTCGCGTGATTCGCATGTTCGATCCGCTCAACGACCTCCGCAACCTCCAGGTGCCGATCGAGGCCGCCCGCAAGGCGGGGGCGCGCGTCATCGGCGCCATGGTCTACAGCCCGAGCCCGGTCGTGGACGAGGCCCGCATCGTCAAATCGGCGGGCCGGTTGAAAGCCCTAGGGGTGGACTGGATCGGGATCGAGGATGTCGCTGGGATCCTGGCGCCCATCCCCGCCCGGGCGCTGGTCAGCGCGATCGTCAGCGCCACCAAGCTACCCGTCAGCGTGCATTCCCACGCGACGACGGCCCTGGCGCCGATTTCGTACTACGGCGCAATCGAGGCCGGAGCGACCGGCATCGATACCGCGCTCTCGGCGCTGGCCTGGGGCGCCTCGCAACCCGCGACCGAGACGATGGTGGCCAGTCTTCGCGACGGACCGTACGACACCGGCCTCGACCTCAATCTGATTGGCCAGGCGAGCCGCTATTTCGATGAGATCCACGATGAGTATCTCGAGTTCCAGGACCCGATCGCCTTTCGAAACGATGTCCTGGTCCTGCAGCATCAGTTACCCGCTCCCGTCCTGGCGGTCCTGATCCGCAACCTCCGTGAGCGCAACGCGATCGATCGCTACGACCGGCTGCTGGAGGAGCTGCTCCTGGTCCGCCAGGAGATGGGGTACCCGCCGATGGCGGCGCCGATCAACCGGATCGCCGCGAACCAGGCGCTGGCCAACACGCTCAGCGAGAAACGCTACCAGCACATCGACCAGCCATTCCGTGACTACGTGAAAGGACTGTTCGGGGAGCCACCCGGGCCCATCGACCCCGACGTCCGCAAGCGCGCGCTCGGCTCGTCGGAGGCGATCACCCTCCGGCCCGCGGACCTGCTGCAGCCCGGCATCGACCGAGCCCGGCGCGAGATGCGCAAGCAGGGCTTGAACCCGAGCGGGGTGGACCAGGTGCTGACCTACATTCTGTTCCCGGAAGACGCACCGAATATTCTTCGGCCGGCCGGGCACCGCGCCGAACCGGCTGCCGGCGGGATGCCACCGACCCCGACGCCCGAACCGCAACCGGCAGCGGCGCCCGCCGTCGTCCCGCAGGGACCGCCGGCGGCGGCGGAACCGGCCGCCCGCGAGTTCACCGTCGAAGTCGACGGCGAGCCCTATCGCGTTCGGATCCTCGGCGATGGGGCCGGGGTAGCCGCCGCGGCGCCCGCGGCCGCCGCGTCAGGTCCGACCGCGGCTCAGCGTGCCGGCGGCGATGGCGCGATCCAGGCGCCGATGCAGGGGATGGTGGTCAAGATCAAGGTCGCGCCCGGGGACCGCGTCCGGCTGGGTGACGTGGTCGTCGTCCTGGAGGCGATGAAGATGCAGAACGACATCGTGGCGACCGTCGGCGGCACCGTGCGCGAGGTCTTCGCCAGGGAGGGCGCGATCGTCGCGCCCAACGAAGTGTTGATGACGATTGGCTAACGTCACCAAGGTACTGGTCGCGAACCGCGGCGAGATCGCCCTCCGGGTGATGCGGACCTGCCGGGAGATGGGGATCCCGACCGTCGCGGTCTACGCGGAGCCCGATGCCCGCTCCCCGCATGCCTACTTTGCCGATGAGCGCGTCGGCCTGAGCGGCGAGTCGCCGCGCCGGGCCTATCTCGATATCGAACAGCTGGTGCGGGTCGCGCGCAAGCAGGGCGCCGACGCGGTCCATCCCGGGTATGGCTTTCTGTCCGAGAACCCAGCCTTCGCCGAGGTGTGCGCCCGGAACGGCCTGACCTTCATCGGCCCGACGGCATCCAGCATGCGAGCGATGGGCGATAAAGTCGAGGCCCGTCGCCGAATGAGCGATGCCGGCGTCCCCGTGGTTCCCGGTACGGCGGCGCTCGCCGACGAGGGCGCCGCCCTTCGCGAGGCGGAACGGATCGGTTACCCGGTGATGGTCAAGGCGGCAGCCGGTGGGGGCGGGATTGGGATGCGCGTCGCGAAGCGGGCCGAGGAGCTCCCGGCGGCGTTCGAAGCCTGCCGCCGGGCGGCGCAGAGCTCGTTCGGCAGCCCCGATGTCTACCTGGAGCGATATCTGGAGCATCCGCGCCACATCGAGATGCAGGTCCTGGCCGATGATCACGGCACGACCCTCGCGCTCGGCGAGCGTGAGTGTTCGATCCAGCGCCGTCATCAGAAGCTGCTCGAGGAAACGCCGGCGGTCGGCCTCAGCGCACCGAGGCGACTGGCGATGGCCGACGCGGCCGTCAGGGCGGCGGCGGCGGTAGGCTACCGCAACGCGGGAACGGTCGAGTTCATCGTGTCGGGCGACGAGTTCTATTTTCTCGAGATGAACACCAGGCTCCAGGTCGAGCATCCGGTCACGGAGGTGGTCGTCGGGATTGACCTCGTGCGCCAGCAGATCCGCATCGCCCGCGGCGAGCGGCTCCCGCCCGGTGGCTACGGCGAGCCGCGCGGGCATGCGATCGAGTTTCGGATCAACGCCGAGGACCCACTGCGCAACTTCATGCCGACGCCGCGCCGCGTGCAGCGCTATGCGCCGTCGTCCGGCCCCGGCGTTCGAGTCGACAGCGGCATCAGGCCCCACCAGGAGATCTCGCCGCACTTCGACTCGCTGTTGCTGAAGCTCATCGTCTGGGGCGATGACCGCGAGTCGGCGATCGGTCGCGGCCGCCGTGCGCTGCGGGAATTCGTTTTGACCGGGCCAAAGACGACCATCCCGTTCCACCGTGCCCTCTTAGAGGAGCCAGACTTCGTCAACGGTCACATCTCTACCAGCTTTATCCAGGACCACCCGGGCCTGCTGGAAAAGACAAGGGAGTTCGAGAAAGAGCCCTCGCCGCTGGAGTCCCTCTACGGCGGAGGGGAGGTCGCCGCGGCGATCGCCGCCAGCGTGGTCGTCAGCGACTGATCACCAGCGGGGCGTCGTACTCTTGCGCGAGACTGACACCGTTGATGTCGGCCACGCCGGTCGTCACGGCCAGCTGGTAGGTGCTCCCGACCTTTAACTTCAGGGTCAGGGTCGCCAGGTGGTTGTCAGGATCGAAGGTGATACGTGAGCTGACGGGCTTGCCATCGGCGTCTGTGACCAGGATCGTGTCCTTGGTCACCGTACCCGACCGAAGGTCGGCGTCGAACCGGACCCGGACCTGCTGCTCAGGCGACCCTTGGACGACCTCGACAGACAGCACCGTTGGTCCGTGGCTCAAGAGCATCGTGGGCGTCGACTTGACCGCGTCGACCAGATAGCGCTGATCCCGCAGCACCAGGGTCAGCTGCTCTTCGAAGAAACTCGGCTGCGCGCCGGAGTGTGAGACGAAGATCCGCACGCCGACCAGGAATTTGCTGGGGTTCGAACCGGTCTTCTGGAGGGTCACCGGGTAATACCGGTCGAACTGGGTGCCCGCCGGGCTGAGCAGTGTCGACGCACCCCCCTCGTAGGCGGTTCGTCCCTGGGCATCGAGCCCATCCTGCGCTGCGGCGATGTCCCGGCGCAGGCGCGCCTGCATGAACTTCTCCACTTCGGCGAGGGCCTGCTTCTCCGCGGCATCGACATCCAGGGGCGACGTTGTCGCGAGCCAGAAGGCCCGACCGCCCGCTTCATCCTGACGGGTGAAGAGGACGAAGTCGCCGTGGGACGCCCACTGCGGGCTCGAATACTCCTGCTGGGCCGCAAATGGCGTCAGGGCACTGCCATCGGCGTTGATCAGCATCAATCGCGAGGCCGCGCTCCCTGCCCCGGCGGGCTTGCTGGCCAGCATCAACGAGGCGGCGTCCGGTGCCCAGTTCAGGTCCGACCAGGTTTGTCCGGCGGGGCTGCTGGCGACGCGGCCGGCGTTCACGCCGCCGGCGCCGATCCACAGATCCGTGCCGGACGCCTGTTGGATCAGGAAGGCGAGATCGCCTTTCGAGGACCAGGCAAAACCGGTCGCATGGTCCGGCAGCCGCCGCGGGGCGCTGCCGGCGGTGAGGTCGAGCACCACCGAGCGGTCGGCCGACTCCACGGCCAGAAACTGCCCGGTTGCCGAGGCGCCCAGGCTGCCATGGTCGACCTTGAGATTGGGGACGTCGACGGCGGCGTGCAGGCCGGCGACCCGCAGCGTGCCCTGATCGAGGTAGGCGATCCGATCGCTGTCGAGCCAGACGGCGGGTCGATCGGGTGCGCCGTCGACGGTGGCGACGGTCGATTGGAGGTTGCCTTGCAGGTCCCAGATATCGAGCGTGGCTCGGTTGCCCGGGGCTGAACGCCAGGCGGCGAAGAGCCCGCCCGACGGTGCGGCCGCTGGGAGGCTACCACCGGGGACGACCAGCCGGATGGGCGTGCTCAGCGTGCTCATCAACCAGACGTCGGTGGTGGCCCTGGGTGCCGCCGGCCCCGCTGGGCTGGCTGCCGCCGATGGACTCGCCGAGCCGAGCCCCGGTTGGCCCGCCGGACGGCTGACCAGCAACTGGCCGGTCGGCGTCCAGCCGGCGCTGAAGACGGTGCCGGAATCCGCCAGCCGGCTGTCATGTGCGTACCGGACGTTCGAGCTCTTGAAGGAGGGCGGGACGACCGGTGCGACCGGCGCCCTGACGGTGGTAAACCGCACGACGACCGGCGTTGGCGCGACCGCCGGCGTCGGCTGAGTCGTGGTTTTGGGGCCCGGGGGAGGGGGGATCGCCGTCGGCTTCAGGCTGACGGAGTAGGTGGTGTTGGGAGCGAGCGGGTGATCGGGGATGATCACCAGGCTCTGGCCCACCCACTGCTTGGTGACCGCCGTGGCCGGCTCGATGACCACGGTCTCGGCAACCGCGTTCTTGTCGACCGGCCCGCTGAAGCGGATCACGATCGGCTCCGCGGTTGCGACGTTGGTCTTGCTGCTCGGCAGGCTGACGGAGACCAGTTCCGGTGATGGTTCGCGATGAAGATAGATCTCAACCCCCAGCACCACCAGGAAGCCGGCGGCCACCGCCGCCATCGCCGGCGCCAGCACCTTCGGCCGGAGCGAGGAGAACCACGGCCGGGCGGCGCGCGGCTGGAGCGTCTGCTGGGCTTCCGTCATCAGCTTGGCCCGCAGGTAGTTGCGGAAGTGTGGGTCGAGCGGGGGTGCGGCCGGCCGGGTCGTCTTGAGGAGATCCACCACCTCGCGGTGGGCCGGGTCGGCGAAGAGCTCTTCCAGCTCGGGATCGTTCATCAGGTCAACTCCACCTCGAGCTGCGGCAGCTCCCGCCGGAGCCGCTCCACCCCGCGGTGGAGCAGCAGCTTGACCGCGCCCGAGCTCTTCCCGAGGATCACGGCGATCTCCTCGATCTTCCGGTCCTCGCCAAATTTCAACACCATGGCGGCCCGCTGCTGGCGGGGCAGCTGGTCGATTGCCGACCAGACACGGCGGCTGCGGTCGCGGCGCACCACCTCATCCACCACGCTCGGGCCCCCACTGGGCACGCTGGCACCCTCCTCCAGGTCCACCTCGCCGTGCTGGCCGCGGTAATGGTCGGCGACCGCGTTCAGCGTGATCTGATAGAGCCATGAGGAGAAGGGATGGCCCGAGTAGGTGTACCGCTTGATATTTCTCAGCGCTTTGAAAAACACCTCCGACGTCACATCCTCTGCCAGCGACTGGTCGCGAACTCTGGAATACGCAAAGCGATAGATTTGCGGGAAATAGCGGTCGTACAGGGCCCCGAACGCTTCGGGGTCTTGCTTCGCTCGCTCAACGAGTTCCCGCTCTTCAAATCCGTCCGGCATCAGGGCACCCCACAGGGCGCCCGCTGGAGATTGAACGGGAGACGCCCCCTCTTGGTTACGTGTTCGGCCAATTTACCAGCAACTCCCCGTAAGATGAAAAGTCGCCGGGGGCGAGAGAGGTTACGGTATTCGTATCGGGTTTTCGGCGGCCCACGCGGTTATAATCAGCCGGTCACCGACGGCCCGCCATCCACAAGGAGACCAGCCGCCGATTGATCCCTCGGTACGCTCACCCGGAGATGAGCGAGATCTTTTCTCCAAAGCAGCGCTACGAGTTATGGCTGCGGGTCGAGCTCACCGTTTGTGAGGCCTGGGCCGAGATCGGAGAGATCCCCCGGTCGGCGCTCGATCGGCTGCGGCAGGCCCGGGTCGATCCTGACCATATCGCCCGGCTGGAGGAGCGGGTCGGGCACGATGTCGTCGCCTTCCTCGATTCGCTGGCCGAGTCCGTGGGCGACGACGCGCGCTACCTCCATCGCGGCCTGACCTCCTCGGACGTCCTGGACACCGCGCTCGGCCTGCAGCTGGTGCGGGCGGCAGACATCCTTCTAAAGGATGTCGACCGGCTCTCCTCGGACCTCCGGCGCCGGGCGGTCGAGGAGCGCGCCACCCTGATGGCCGGCCGGACCCACGGCATCCATGCCGAGCCGACCAGCTTCGGCTTCGTCCTCGCCGGCTGGCTCGACGAGCTCGACCGCGGCCGCCAGCGGCTGGTCACCGCTCGCGAGGACATCCGGGTCGGCAAGCTCGCCGGGGCGGTCGGCACCCACGCCACCGTCGAACCCCGGGTCGAGGAGTGGGCCCTCAAGAAGCTGGGCCTGAAGGTGGCGCCGGTCACCACCCAGGTGATCGCCCGCGACCGTCATGCGGCCTACCTGACGACGCTGGCCGTCCTGGCCGGCGGCCTGGAAAAGTTTGCGACCGACATCCGGCACCTGCAGCGGAGTGAGGTCGCCGAGGTGCGCGAGCCCTTCGGCGAGGAGCAGAAGGGCTCCTCGGCGATGCCGCACAAGAGAAACCCCATCTTGAGTGAGCGGATCTGTGGCCTGGCTCGCGTCGTGCGTGGCTATGCCCTGACGGCGCTCGAGGATCAGGCGCTCTGGCACGAACGCGACATCAGCCACTCTTCGGCGGAGCGGATCATCTTCCCCGACGCCTGCACCCTGCTCGATTACATGCTGCGGCTGATGGCCCAGGTCATCGAGGGACTGATCATCGATCGGGACCGCATGAAAGCCAACCTCTATCGCAGCGGCGGTGTGGTGTTCTCCCAGCGCGTGCTGTTGGCGTTGGTCCAGAAAGGGATGTCGCGGCAGGACGCGTACCGCCTGGTCCAGCGAGCGGCCCTCAGCGCGCTCGACGGCGGACCGGACTTCAAGACCGTCATGGGCCAGAGTCCGGAGGTTCGCGAGCGACTGACCGACGGCGAGCTGGCAGAGCTCTTCGACCCGGCTTTCTACCTGCGTCATCTGGACGTAACGTTCGAGCGCCTCGGCATCGAGCCTGCCCTCGCATCTCCCTTTCCCCCTGCCGGGGAGGGTCGGGGTGGGGGGTCGTGACCTCCGTCCTGACCACCGCCCTGCCCTTGCCGCTACATTCGCGGGGTAAGGTCCGCGACACCTACCGGCTGAGCGATACCGAGCTCTTGATGGTGTCGACCGACCGGATCTCCGCGTTCGATGTCGTCCTCCCGACTCCCATTCCCGAGAAGGGGCGCGTGTTGAACCAGCTCTCACGTTCCTGGTTCCGCGAGACCGGCGGTCTGGTCCGAAATCACCTTGCGCGGGATCAATCGATCCCAACAGAGTTGCTCGCGGCGCTTCCCGGTCTCGATCAGCGCAGCCAGCGAGTCGTCCTGGCGCAGCCCGTCATGTTCGAATGCGTGGTGCGCGGCTATCTCTCCGGGTCGGGCTGGAAGGACTACCGGCAGACCGGCACCATCGCCGGCGAGCCGCTGCCGGCCGGGCTCGAGGAAAGCGACCGGCTCCCCCAACCGATCTTCACCCCGGCGACCAAGGCGCTGACCGGACATGACGAGAATATCTCGCGCGCCGAGCTCGCCAGCCGTGCCGGCTCCGACGTGGCCCAAACGCTCGAGCGGCTGAGCCTGTCGCTCTACCGCTTCGGCGCCGAACGGGCGCTCGATCGCGGACTGATCCTGGCCGATACCAAGTTCGAGTTTGGCTGGCACAACGGCGACGTCATCCTGATCGACGAGGTGATGACGCCCGATTCCTCGCGATTCTGGGACGCCGAGCTGTACCGGCCGGGCGGACCGCAACCGTCATTCGACAAGCAGTACCTGCGGGATTACCTCGAGCAGCTCGGCTGGAACAAGCAGCCGCCGGCGCCGCCGCTGCCGCAGGAGGTGGTCGTCGGAACCAGCGATCGGTATCTCGAAGCGTTACGGCGCCTGACCGGCCGGCGCCAGCCGGTGACGGCTGGTGTTTAGGGCAGAGGTGTTCGTCACCCTGAAGCCGGTGGTCAACGACCCGGCCGGCCTGACGATCAAGGGCGGGCTGCACGCGCTCGGCTTCGAGTCGGTGACCGAGGTGCGGGCCGGCAAGTACCTGGTGCTCAGGCTCGACGCCGCTGACGCGAACCAGGCCCGGCAGCGGATCGATGAGATGGCGCAACAACTGCTGGCGAACGCCGTCATCGAGGATTACCGGATCGAGCTGCAGCCCGAATCCCCCGCCCCCCTGGTGGGGGAGGGCGGGGATGGCGGGTCGTGAGGACCGGCATCGTCGTCTTCCCGGGAACCTGGAGCGACCGGGATTGCGCCCACGCCCTGCTGGACGTGCTCCAGGAGCCGGTGCGTTACGTCGATCATCGCGAGCAACATCTCGACGGCCTCGATCTGGTGATCCTTCCCGGCGGCTTTTCCTATGGTGACCACCTGCGCTGCGGTGCCATCGCCCGCTTCGCACCGGTGATGGAGGCGGTCACCGATTTCGCGAATCGCGGCGGGCTGGTGCTGGGCATCTGCAACGGGTTCCAGATTCTGCAAGAGGCGCGGCTGCTGCCGGGGGCCTTGCTGCGGAACGCCTCCTGCGAGTTTCGATGCGAGTGGGTCAACCTGCGCGTCGAGCAGAGCGAGTCCGCCTTCACCCACGACTGCCGTCCCGGCCAGGTGCTCCGCATCCCTATCTCGCATGGCGAGGGCAACTTCTTTGCGGATCCGGACACGCTCGACGCGATCGAGCGCAATGGCCAGGTGGTCTTTCGCTACTGCGCGCCCGACGGTCGGGTGACCGCGGATGCCAATCCCAATGGATCACTGCGCAACATCGCCGGCATCGCCAACGCCCGGGGCAACGTGGTCGGCATGATGCCCCATCCCGAACGAGCCTGCGAGGCGCTGCTCGGGAGCGTCGATGGCCTGGCCGTCTTTCGCTCGGCGATCCATGCGCTGACTCGGGTGGGGGTTTGATGGCGGTAGCCGTCGGACGCGAACAGCTCGACGCCCTGGCCCTCAACGCCGAGGAGTACGGCGCGATCGTCCGTGCCATCGGTCGCGACCCCAACGACCTGGAGCTCGGCATGTTCGGCGCGCTCTGGAGCGAGCACTGCGCCTACAAGACCTCGAAGACGCTGCTCCGCCAGCTGCCGACGGAAGGCCCGCACGTGCTGCAGGGCCCGGGGGAAAACGCCGGCGCGGTCGACATCGGCGACGGGCTGGCGGTCGTCTTCAAGATCGAGTCGCATAACCACCCCTCGGCAATCGAGCCCTACCAGGGAGCGGCGACCGGGGTTGGCGGGATCCTTCGAGATGTGTTCGCGATGGGGGCGCGGCCGATCGCGATCCTCGACGCGCTGCGTTTCGGTCCGCTCGACTCGGGTCATAACCGCCACCTGTTCCAGGGGGTGGTCGCGGGCATCGGTGGGTACGGGAATTGCTTCGGTTGCCCAACGGTCGGCGGCGAGCTGTACTTCGACCCCGGCTACGCCGACAACCCGATCGTCAACGCGATGTGCGTCGGACTGGTCCGCCACGACCGGTTGCGACGCGCCAGCGCCGACCGCGCCGGCGACGCCGTCCTCCTGGTCGGCGCCGATACCGGGCGCGATGGGATTCACGGCGCCACGTTTGCCTCGGTGGAAATGGACGAACGATCCGGCGAGCGCCGCCCGGCCGTGCAGGTCGGCAACCCGTTCCTGGAGAAGCTGCTCTGCGAAGCATGTCTGCGCCTCAACGAGCTGACCGGCGTCACCGCCATCCAGGATCTGGGAGCGGCGGGGTTGACGAGCGCGGCCAGCGAGCTGGCGCACCGGGGCCGCCGTGGCATCGACATCGACGTGGACCGGATCAGCCGCCGTGAGAAGGGCATGGCCGCCTACGACGTCATGCTGTCCGAGTCCCAGGAGCGAATGCTGGTCGTCCTGCGGCCCGACGCGGAGGCCGCGGCCCGCGAGGTGTTCGACCACTTCGAGCTCCACGCGGATCGCATCGGCACGATCACCGGGACCGGGCGGATCCGGGTCCGTGAGCGCGGCGCCCTGGCGGCGGATCTCCCCCTGAAAGCCCTGGTCGACGGCGTTCCGCTGCGAGCACCCGCGGCCACTTTCGTGGAACGGCGGCCGGCGCCGGTGATGCCGGCGATCGAGGAGCCCGAAGCGATCCTGCTCGACTTGCTCGCGAGCCCGAACCTGCGCAGCCGGCGCCCGATCTACCGGACCTATGACCATCAGGTGCAGGACAACACCGTCATCGGTCCGGGCTTCGACGCCGCGCTGCTGCGCGTGCCGGGCACCAGCAAGGGGCTGGCCTTGACGACCGACGGGAACCCCTGGTACGTGGCGCTCGATCCCTATGAGGGCACCAAGGCCGCCGTGGCGGAAGCCGCCCGCAACATCGTCTGCACCGGCGCGCGGCCCATCGCGGTGACGAATTGCCTGAACTTTGGGAATCCGGAGCGGCCGGTCGTCTTCGGCCAGCTGCAGGAAAGCGTGCGCGGCCTCGCCGATGCCTGCCGCGCCCTGGAGCTGCCGGTCGTCAGTGGCAACGTCAGCCTCTATAACGAGACCAGCGAACGCAACATCCCGCCGACGCCGGTGATTGGCATGGTCGGCCTGCTCGACGATCTGTCCCTTCGATGCCCCGCCGGCTTTCAGGAGGACGGTGATCTCGTCTTCCTGCTGGGCGAGTCTCGCGAGGAGCTGGCCGGCAGCGCCTATTTGCGACTCCTTGGTGCCCCATGTGAGGGCCGGCCACCAACAGTGAGCTTGGAGATGGAGGGTCGCCTGCAAGCGGCGATGCTCGATTCCATCGGCCGAGGGGTGCTACGCTGCGCGCACGATGTTTCCGACGGAGGCCTGCTGATCGCATTGGCGGAAAGCGCCCTCTACGGTGGACTCGGGCTTCGATGCCCGGGCATCGTCGGGCCGATCAGCCGCGAGGCGTTCTACTTCGGTGAGTCGCAGGGGCGCATCGTCGTGAGCGTGGCGCCGCGCCGGGTGCCGGAGTTACAGAAGCTGATGGCCAAGCATCATGTGCCGCTCCACGCCATCGGCGTGGTCGGTGGCGAGGAATTCCAAATCGGATCCGATATTCGCGTCTCTCTCGATACCCTGCGACAGGCCTGGGAGACCGCGTTTTGACCCACCGGGATCGCATGGCCGAGGAACGCATGCACGAGGCATGCGGCCTCTTCGGCATCGACGCCCCCGGCGAGGATGTCGCCAACCTGACCTATTTCGGGCTCTATGCGCTGCAGCATCGTGGCCAGGAGAGCGCCGGGATTGCGACCAGCGACGGTCGCGTGCTGCGGATGCACAAGGACATGGGCTTGGTGGCGCAAGCGTTCGACCAGGCCGCCCTCGAGCGCCTGTCCGGCCACCTCGCCCTCGGCCACACCCGCTACTCGACGACCGGCTCGAACCGGCTCGAAAACGCGCAGCCCATTCTGGTCGAGCACCCGCAACTCGGGACCATCGCCATCGCCCACAACGGCAACCTCACGAATACGCAGGCGCTCCGCGACGACCTTGAGCATCAGGGCGTGCGCTTCAAGACCTCGAGTGACACCGAAGTCCTGGCCGAGCTGGTCGCGCACACGAGCGGATTGGACATCCTGTCCGTCTTACGCCGCGCGCTGCCGCGGTTGCAGGGCGCGTACTGTCTGCTATTCCTGACAAAGGACGCGCTGGTCGGTGTTCGCGATCCACTGGGGATTCGACCCCTTTGCCTCGGACGCTTGCCGGACGGTGGCGCGATCATCACATCGGAGACGTGCGCCCTCGATACGGTCGGCGCCGAGTTTGTGCGCGAGATCGAGCCGGGCGAGGCGGTCCTCCTCGGGCATGGCCAGCCGGCCGCGGAGCAGCTGATGGCCTCGCCGCGTAAAGCGATGTGCATGTTCGAGTTCATCTACTTCGCCCGCCCCGACTCGCACCTGCAGGGACAATCCCTCTACGAGGCTCGTCGCAATATGGGACGCGAACTCGCCCGGGAGTCGCCCGCCGATGCGGACATCGTCATCTCCCTCCCGGACTCGGGCACGCCCGCCGCCGTCGGCTTCGCCGAGGCCAGCGGTATCCCGTACAGCGAGGGCTTGATCAAGAGTCGATACATCACGCGCACCTTCATCCAACCGAACGAGCGGTTGCGCAACGTCGGCATCAAGCTGAAGTTCAATCCGCTGCGTCAGATTCTCGATGGCAAGCGCGTGGTGCTGGTCGACGACTCGATCGTGCGCGGGACCACCAGCCGGAAGATCGTCGAGGAGCTCCGCCGGGCGGGCACCAAGGAGGTGCACTTCCGGGTCAGCAGCCCGCCGATCCAGTGGCCCTGTTTCATGGGGATCGACATCGCCAGCCGCTCGGAGTTGATCGCCTCCGGCCGGACCGTCGAAGAGGTGGAGCGGCTGATTGGCGCCGACTCCTTGAAGTATCTGAGCAAGGCCGGCCTCTTCCGAGCCGTCAAGAACGTCACCGGCTTTTGTATGGCGTGCTTCGACGGTGACTACCCGGTGCCGGTTCCGGTGCAGCTCGAGATGGACAAGCTGGCGCTGGAGACAGTCCTGAGATGACGACCTACCGCGATGCAGGCGTCGACATCGATGCCGGCAACCGGGCGGTGCAGTTGATCAAGCCGCTGGCGGCATCGACGCAGGGCCCCGAGGTGCTGGCGGGGGTCGGCCCCTTCAGTGGCCTGTTCGCGCTCGACACGCGGCGCTACCGGGAGCCGGTGCTGGTGGCGAGCACCGACGGCGTGGGCACCAAAGTGCTGCTGGCCAGCGGTGCCGGCCGTCACGCCCAGATCGGCGCCGACCTGGTCAACCACTGTGTCAACGATGTGCTGACCGCTGGTGCCGAGCCGCTCTTCTTCCTGGATTACGTGGCCACCGGGGTGCTGGAACCGCCGGTGGTGGCCGAGGTCGTCGCCGGGATGGCGAATGCCTGCCGCCGGGTCAACTGCGCCCTGCTGGGCGGCGAAACGGCGGAGATGCCGGGCCTCTACCAGCCAGCGACCTACGACATCGCCGGGTTCATGGTCGGGGTCTGCGAGCGCAACGCCCTGATCGACGGCACGGCCATTCGTGAAGGAGATGCGCTGCTCGCCCTGCCCTCGAGCGGCCTTCACACCAACGGCTACAGCCTGGCTCGTCGCGTGATTCCCAGCCGGGCCCTGACGCAGACGATCGCCGGCACCGGGCAGACGGTGCTTGAGGCGCTGCTCGCCCCTCATCTCGCCTATCTCGACCCGGTGCGTCGCCTGCGGGAGGCGGTCGACATCAAGGGATTGGCCCACATCACGGGTGGGGGTATCGTCGGAAACCTGCCGCGCATCCTGCCGGTCGGGCTCGGGGCCCGAATCCAGCGTGGCGCCTGGCCGGAGCCGGCCATCTTTTCCTACCTGGCGCCCTTTACGCCTGACGAGGAGATGTGGCGAACCTTCAACATGGGAATCGGGATGATCGTCGTCGTCGACGAGACGAGCGCCGCGACCGCGCTGAGCGTTCTCGGCGACGAGGTGTTCGTGGTCGGCGATATCGTGGCGTCCGAGCAGCGGCGTGTCCAGATCCTAGAGTGAGCCCAGGATTCCCTCCCCCTCCGGGGGAGGGTAGGGTGAGGGCGTGAGCCGCCTCCGCGTCGGCGTCCTGGTCTCCGGCCGGGGCAGCAACCTGCAGGCGCTGATCGAGGCCGCCAAAGACCCTCTCTACCCGGCGCGGGTCGTCATCGTGTGCGCCAACCGTGACTGTGCGGCGCTGGAGCTGGCGAAGAAGGCCGGGGTATCCCGGCAGCTGTTTCGTCTCGCCGCCTTTCCGGATCGCTTGGCGCGTGACCAGGCGATGGTCAAGACCATGCGGCTGCACGGCGTGGAGCTGGTCGTCTGCGCTGGCTACGACGCCATCCTGGAGCGGACCTTCACCCGGGAGTTCGCGGGGCGGATCATCAACATCCATCCCTCTCTGCTCCCCGAGTTCGCCGGCACGATGGACGCGGTGACCATGGCCCTGGAGGCGGGCGTGGCCGAGACCGGCTGCACGGTCCACGTCGTGACCAAGGACGTCGATCAGGGTCCGATCCTCGCCCAGCGGCGCGTCGAGGTGCGCCCGGACGACACCGTGGAGAGCCTGCGGGAACGAATCCAGGCCGAGGAACACGCCTTGCTGCCGGTGGTTGTGAAGCGGCTCGCGGGGCAGCCACTCCCGATCTCCCTGTGAACGCGCTGCTCAGCGTTTCGGACAAGACCGGACTTAGCGATTTCGCCCGCGAGCTCACCGGTCTCGGCGTCACGATCTACGCCACTGGCGGCACCGAGCGCGCCTTGCGGGAGGCGGAAATCCCAGTGCATCCGCTTCAGGAATTGACGGGATTTCCCGAGATGCTGGATGGCCGGGTCAAGACCCTGCACCCGAATGTGCACGCCGGGATCCTCGCGCGACGCGACGAACCGCGCCACCTGCAGGAGCTTGCCGACCGCGAGCTGAAGTTGATCGATCTCGTGGTCGTCAATCTTTACCCCTTCGTCGAGACCGTCGCATCCGGCGCCGACCACGCCGAAGCGGTGGAGTCGATCGACATCGGAGGCGTGACGTTGCTGCGCGCCGCGGCGAAGAACCACGATCATGTCCTGCCGGTGGTGCGGCCTTCCGACTATCCCGCCGTCGTGCAGGCGCTCAAAGACCCGGGCGGCGTTCCGGCGTCACTCCGGCGCCACCTGGCCGCCGTGGCGTTTGCCCACACCGCCGCCTACGACGCCGCCATCGGCGAGCACCTCCGGGGGCCGCACCCGCAGAAAACCCTGCCCGAGGATTTCACCCTGGGCGGGCGCAAAGTTCGCGACCTACGTTACGGCGAAAATCCACACCAGTCGGCGGCGCTCTATCGGACCGTCGAGGCTGGCGGGATTGCGGGTGCCCGGCAGTGGCAGGGGCTCGAGCTCTCCTACAACAATCTCCTCGATGCCCAGGCGGCCTGGTCGCTGGTTCGGGATTTCTCCACGATCGCCGTCGCGATCATCAAACACGCGAACCCCTGCGGGGTGGCGGTCGGAACGGATCCGGCCGACGTGTTCGATCGCGCGCTGAACTGCGATCGCCGCTCGGCCTTCGGCGGGATCGTCGCCTTCAACCGCCCGGTCGACGCCACCACCGCCAGGGGTGTGGCCGAGCCCTTCCTGGAGGTCGTGGTCGCGCCGTCGTTCGACGAGGCGGCCCTCGAGGTCTTCAAGGCCAGGCCAAAACTGCGCGTGCTGCAGCCGGGAGACGGGCCGTCACAACTAGGGCTGGACGCGCGCCCGATTACCGGCGGGTTCCTGGTGCAAACCGCCGATCACACCGGCGACACCCTGGGTGAGTCTCGGGTCGTAACAGCGGGGACGCCCGACGACGCGACCTGGAAAGACCTCCAGTTCGCATGGACGGTCGCCAAGCACGTGCGCTCGAATGCAATCGTGCTGGCGCATCAGGGCGCGGCGGTCGGCGTCGGCGCCGGCCAGATGAGCCGGGTCGAGGCCGTCGAACTGGCCGTCCATCGCGCCGGCCCGCGAGCGCTCGGCTCGGTGCTGGCCAGCGACGGCTTCTTTCCCTACCCCGACGGTATCGAGGTGGCGGCCCGGGCGGGTATCCGCGCCATCGTTCAACCGGGTGGGTCAGTGAAAGACAGCGAGGCGATCGCCGCCGCCGATGCGGCCGGCGTCGCCATGGTCTTTACCGGAGAACGTCACTTCAAACACTGATCGGGTATGCTGAAACTGGTCTTCGGGGCAGGGGTGCAACTCCCTGATCGGCGGTAAAGCCCGCGAGCGCCCTACGGCGCATGACCCGGTGAAGGCGTAGCGCCCACTCCGGGGCCGACCGTACAGTCGGGATGAAAGAAGGCCTTCGGCGCGCCCGTCTTGGCGCCCGATTGCTGCCCCGGCGGCCAAAGGAGTAAGGACGATGGCCGTCAAAGAGACCCGAGAGCGGACCGTGAGCCACCCCGCCCGGACCAGTCTTGTCGACCGGTTCTCCGTGGTGCTGATCGCCGTCGCGGCGATGCTGTGGGCCTCCGACACGTACTTCCGCGCGCGCCTCGTCGGCCACCTGAAGCCCGCCCAGATCGTGGTGATCGAGGATGCGCTGGTGAGCCTCTTTCTCCTGGCCTTTCTCCTTCGCGGCATCCCGGAGCTGCGCCGCCTGGATCGGCGAGGCTGGCTGGCGGTGGGGCTGATCGCGATCGGTCCGCAGGCGATCGCCACGCTCCTGTTCACCACGTCGTTCTCCTATGGGCACTACGCGGAGACCTTCGTGCTTCAGCAGACGCAGCCGCTGATCGCGATCCTGCTCGCATGGCTCATCCTCGGCGAGCGCCGCCGTACATGGTTCTGGCCAACCGCGGCGCTGGCGATCGTCGGCGTCTACATGGTGGTCTTCGCCCAAAACCTCACCGCCCCCTTCTCCGACCTGCAGCATGGCCGGCTCGAGGCGGGACTCTATGCGCTGGGTGCCGCGGCCTTGTGGGCCAGCGGGACGGTGCTGGGCCGCTTCGTGCTGGGCAAGCTGAGCTTCACGACGACCACCGCGCTGCGCTTCACGCTGGCGCTCCCCGTCCTGATCGTCGTCGCCCTTCTCCAGTACGGAGGATCGGCCTTCGCGAACTACCAACCGTCCGACGTCCTGCCGTTCGTTGGGATCGCCCTGATTCCAGGCTTCATCGCCCTCCTCCTGTATTACCGGGCGCTCAGGAGCACCCCGGCGACGCTCGCGACGATTGCCGAGCTGGCCTATCCCGTGACGGCGACCTTCATCGCCTCAGCCCCACCGCCCTACGGCTTCAACCAGCCCCTCTATCTGCCCCAGTTCATCGGCACCGGGCTCCTGATCGCCGTGATTCTGATCCTGAACTACACCAAGGATCGGACACCACCGGTCGTCGTCGAGGAGGACGCCGCCGCCTAAAGTCCGACACGCAGCTGTCGCAAACCGGTGCCATACTGCGGGCGGCATTGAAGAAGGAACGCCGGAACTGGATCCTCCCCGAGCCGCTTCGGGCTCAACCAGGACTGGAGGCCTTCTCCCCGGTATTCCGGCAGATCCTGCATGGACGCAGCGTAACCCGCCAGAGTCAGCTGGATCCCTGGCTGCAGACCGACCTCGATCGGGCGCCCGACCCGTTCCTCTTGAAGGACATGGCGGTCGCCTGCGATCTGATCGCGGAGGCCATCGCCGGCGGCCAGCGAATCGCGGTCTACGGCGACTACGACGCGGACGGCGTCACCGCCTGTGTCACGCTGGCGCGCGGCCTCCGCTCGGTCGGCGCTGACCTGATCACCTATATCCCCAACCGCTTCACCGAGGGCTACGGTCTGAACCTCGAGGCACTCAATGATTTGCATGCGCGCGGCGCAAAGCTCGTAATCACCTGCGATTGCGGCACCAACTCCGTGGAGGCCGCCGCCAGGCGCCCGCCCGGTATGCGGCTGATCGTGACCGACCACCACGAGGTCGGCGTCCAACGGCCGGCTGTCGATGCGCTGATCAATCCCAAGCAGCCCGATTGCGCGTACCCGTTCGACGGACTCGCGGCCTGCGGGGTCGCCTACAAGCTTCTCGTCGCACTGGAACAACGCGTCTTTCCCGGCCGGATCGATCCGATGGCGTCGCTGGACGCGGTCGCGCTCGGGACCGTGGCGGATGTCGTGCCCCTCCATGCCGAGAACCGGGCGATCGTGCGGGCCGGGCTGCGCCGCCTTAGCGAGGCCCCGAGCCCGGGCTGCGCGGCACTGCTCGCCGTCGCCGGGATCGCCGGCCCCGTCACCGCGGAGCACCTTGCCTTTCAGCTCGGGCCCCGCATCAATGCCGCGGGACGGATGGAAGATGCGATGCTGGCTCTGGAGCTCTTGATCGCGGATACGCAAGAATCCGCGGCGCCGCTTGCCCAGCGGCTCCACGAACAGAACGCGCAGCGGCAGCAGTTGACCGCGGAGATTGTGCGCGAGGCAAGGAGCCAGGTCGCCGAGCTCGACAACGATGCCGCCGTCATCGTCATGAGCGCCGGCCATTGGCCGCTTGGCGTGCTCGGGCTGGCCGCCAGCCGGCTGGTTGAAGAGTTCTACCGCCCGACCTTCATCTTCAACAGCGAGGGTGATGAGTGGCGCGGCTCGG